>UQRJ01000006.1 GCA_900543345.1 uncultured Sporolactobacillus sp.
CGAGATGTCTTAGGGTCTCGTGGGCTCGGAGATGTGTATAAGAGACAGACTTAGGATTGACGCCGATTGTATCGGTAGCAAGCGAAACCCGTAACCCGCAGCGCACGATTCCGATTGCGCTGATCTTATCCGCCGTTCTGTCGACCATTGTCTACCTGTTGCTGCAAGTGGCCTTCAACGGCAGCATCCCGACGCAGATGCTCTCCCATGGCTGGGCCGGGATCGCCGATCAATTCAGCCTGCCGTTTAAAGACATTGCGCTCGTCCTCGGCATCGGCTGGCTCACCATTTTTATTGTCAGCGATGCAATTATTTCGCCGAGCGGCACCGCTAATATCTATATGTCGGCTACGCCGCGGGTCGTGTACGGTTGGGCGCGCAGCGGGACGTTGTTCCACATTTTTACCAAGATTGATGAGAAATCCGGCATCCCCCGGCCGGCGCTGTGGCTGACGTTCGCTCTTTCCGTATTCTGGACGTTACCGTTTCCTTCCTGGGAAGCATTGGTGAGCGTCGTCTCCGCGGCGTTGATCCTCAGCTACGCGATTACGCCGGTTTCGGCGGCGGCTTTTCGCAAGAATGCCGCCGCTCTGCCGCGTCCCTTCTATTTGAAAGGGATGGCCGTGATCGGTCCGCTTTCATTTATCATTGCCTCGCTGATCGTCTACTGGTCAGGCTGGAACACCATTTCCTGGCTGCTGGGTTCGCAGATCGCCATGTTCTTGATTTACCTGCTGTTTAAACGGTCGGTACCGACGGAGAAGGTGTCATATCGCCAACAAATCAAGTCTTCGTTGTGGCTCATTTTCTACTACATCGGCCAAATGGTCATTTCCGCTTTCGGCATGTTCGGCGGTAACGGCACGTTTCAACAGCCGTGGGATGTGATTGCCGTTGCCGCGATCTCGCTGGTCGCGTACTACTGGGGCATCGCTTCCTGCCTGCCTGAAGCCATCTTTGACGATCTGGAAGACGAGGCGGAGGAGGAAACGGCGTTAATCGATCAAACGATCAAATTAGGCTAAAGCGGCGGCATCGGTGCCAAAGTCCGGCGCCGCCTCATATGAAGGGAGAGAAATCGATGAAAAAACAGCAAAAACGACTGGCGGCTGTCCTCCTAAGCAGTTTAATGTTGTTGCTGACTGCCTGCTCGGGACAGGCGGCGGATGATGCGAAAAGTAACAACAACTCAAGTCAACCAGCAAAGAATCAGATCTTGAACTTGGTTGAGGGCAGTGATCTGACGACATTAAACCCGCAAGGAGAACTGGATGCCTTGGCCTTCAAAGCGATGACCAACATCTACGAGGGCCTCTACCGAATGGGTCCGAAAGATACGCCGGTTCCCGGGATCGCTCAGTCGTATGAAGTGAGCAAAGACGGACTGACCTATACGTTTCATCTTCGTAACGCTTCTTGGAGCAACGGCGCACCGGTCACCGCCGATGATTTTGTCTATGCCTGGAAGAAGGGCGTCAATCCGAATACACTGGCACCTTACAGTTACCTGATGACCGACATCAAAAATGCGCAAAAAATCATCGATAAAAAAGCCAATGTGGATACACTTGGCGTTGAGGCCGTCGATAAACATACATTCAAGGTAACGCTTGAACGTCCGGTGCCCTATTTTTTAAGTTTGATTACTTCGGCCACATTCTTTCCGCAGAATCAGAAATTTGTTGAATCCAAAGGCGATCAATACGCGCTTGACGCCGATAAACTGCTATTTAACGGACCGTTTATCATCAAGTCGTGGAATCACGGCCAGGGATGGGTGTTTGCCAAGAATCTGAATTATTGGGATAAAAAAACTGTAAAATTGAAAAAGATAAATGTAAAAATTGCCCAGGATCCGAGTACAACCGTCAATCTGTATGAAACCGGCAAGATTGATTTTCTGTCGCTGCCGTCTGAATTTGCCGACCAATACACAGATAGTTCCGAACTCAGCAAATCGCTGAAATCGGAAATTTTCTACTTACGTTTCAATCTGAACCATCCATACCTGTCGAACGTTAACATCCGACGAGCGATTGACCTTGGCTGGAATAAAAAGGGCATTACCTCGTTGAATAATAATGTCTCAGTACCGGCTTACTTCGTCGTGCCGAAGGGATTCGTAAAAGGACCGGACGGCAAGGACTTTCGCGCAAAATACCCTGAACTTGACAAAGGGACAATTAAAGAAGCGCAAAAATACTGGGCAAAGGGGCTTAAAGAACTGGGCGTCGATAACGTTAAACTTGAGTTACTGAGTTATGACAGCCGAACGACGATCGCAGATTATGTAAAAAATCAATTGGAGAAAAACTTGCCCGGTCTCACACTGACCATTAATAGACAACCCAGCGAACAGAAACTGGCTCTGGAAAGAAAGCAAAAGTATGATATCGACTTTGGCGGCTGGGGACCGGATTATCAGGATCCGCTGACCTTTTTGGAACTGTTTGCGACATCCAGCGGCATTACCGATTATCGCAGTCCCGAATATAATCGGCTGATTAGAACTGCGAGGACCGATTTTTCCAATATCGAGGAACGCTGGCGCGACATGCAGGAAGCAGAACGCGTGCTGATCGAAAAAGACGTCGTGATTTCACCAATGTATCAAAATGGGGCACTGCAGCTGACTAAACCGTATGTCAAGGGACTGGCTATCCATCCGGTCGGCGAAACCGACTATAAATGGGCGTACCTTACGCAAAAGTAAGCCAGTCGATGCAGCAACGCGGATGAGGGAGGATCGGACTGGCGTCATGGTTCGATGCGTGTTTTTATCCACTCATGCAGCGAGCTGGAGAAACTTAGAGTCCCGCCGACTAAAGGAGATGAAACGAGATGCGCAAGTATATACAAATTCGTCTGATCTATATGGTGATTACCTTTTTAATCATTACGACGCTATCATTTTTCCTGATGCACACTCTGCCCGGCACGCCGTTTAACGATGAAAAATTAAGCGACACACAAAAAGCGCGTCTGAATGAAAAATATGGGCTGGATCAACCGGTCGTTGTCCAATATGTTCGCTATCTGGCCAATATCGCCAGAGGGGATTTTGGTATCTCTTATCAGTTCGACGGGCAACCGGTGTCGAAAGTGATCCGCGATCGGGTCGGCCCGACTATCCAGCTTGGGTTGCAATCACTGGTATTCGGCACGATCGTCGGTCTGGCACTTGGGCTGCTTGCCGCCGTTAAACGGCATTCGCTGATTGATCAGGGGGCGATGGTGATCGCAGTATTGGGAGTGTCTATTCCCTCGTTTGTCTTCGCCGGTTTTCTGCAGTATTGGGTCGGTGTCCGCCTGCAATGGTTGCCGATTGCCTTCTGGGGTCGTTTCGAACACACGATACTTCCCTCGCTGGCCCTGTCCGTCGGCGTGATCGCGACCGTCGCTAGGTATGTCCGGATGGAAATGCTGGACGTGATGACTCAGGATTATATGGCGACGGCAAAAGCCAAAGGATTGGGCACGTTGACGATCATCGTTAAACATGGCCTGCGCAATGCGCTCATTCCGGTTATTACCATCATGGGGCCGCTTGTGGTTGGACTGTTGACCGGTTCGCTAGTGATTGAACAGATTTTCAGTGTGCCGGGCATCGGTGAGCAATTTACCAAGTCGGTGATGACCAATGATTATCCAGTCATCATGGCGACAACCTTATTTTTTGCCGTTCTGTTCATCGGCATCATTTTTATTGTCGATCTCTTGTACGGCGTGATCGATCCGCGCATCCGCCTGGCGGGGAGGGATCAATCATGAAAGCAGAGCCAATCGTTTTGCGCCCGGAGTTATTTCAACCTGAAGATGATCCACTAGCCTACCGTCAATCGGCGGCCGAAAGCGATGCCGCGGGACGACAGCGGACACTTTGGCAGGTACTGTTTGCCAATAAAATAGCTTTTGTCGGTTTGATTGCCTTGCTGCTGGTCATTTTGATGGCAATTTTCGGCCCATCCATGAACGGCTACGGTTATGACGATCAGCAAGTCACGCGCGCCAATCTGCCGCCGAAAGTCCCTGTGCTTGAGCATATTCCGTGGTTCGGATTCGATGGCCACGACATCCGGGGGATCGACCAGTATCAAAGAAAAGGCGTCGCCGGCTACTTCTGGTTCGGGACCGATTCGCTCGGCCGCGATCTCTGGACACGGATATGGATGGGTACGCGGATTTCATTGTTTATCGCGCTGATGGCGGCGGCGATCGATATTGCGATCGGCGTGACGTATGGCAGTATATCCGGTTTTTTCGGCGGGCGGATCGATCGGGTTATGCAGCGGATCATTGAGGTTCTGGTCGGCATTCCCCAACTGATTATTCTAATCATGCTGATTTTGTTGTTGAAACCGGGAATTACCTCGATTATCATTGCGATGGTGCTGAGCGGATGGGTGAATATGGCTCGAATCGTCCGCGGGCAGCTGTTTAAATTGAAAAACGAGGAATTCGTGATGGCATCAAGGACACTTGGAGCGAAAAATCGCCGGATCATCGGGAAGCATCTGCTTCCGAATACAATGGGCTCGATCATTATTACGACGATGTTCACGATACCGGGGGCGATTTTCACGGAGGCTTATTTGAGTTTTATCGGACTAGGCCTGCAACCGCCGACAGCTTCATTAGGCACGATCGTCAATGACGGTTATAAATTACTAAGAATTTATCCGCATGCCATGATCGTCTCCTCAGTGATCATTAGTGTGCTGATGATCAGCTTCAATATTTTAGGAGACTGGCTCAGAGATGTGCTCGATCCGAAGACGGAAAACAAATGAGGTACCACGGGAGGGAGACCATCGTGCAAAAGATATTAGATGTGAAACAGCTAAACGTCACCTTTACGACAGACAGAGGTCGCGTGCAGGCCGTACGCGATGTGGACCTGCAGCTCTATAAAGGGGAAATATTGGCGTTGGTTGGTGAATCGGGATCGGGAAAGTCGGCGCTGGTCAAAAGCTTAATGCAAATGCATGGCGACTCGGCGCGTACCGTGGTTACCGGAGACGTCCACTTTGAAGGCCAAAATTTACTGAAACTTGCCAATAAACAGATGAAAGGAATCAGAGGATCGAAAATTGCGATGATTTTTCAAGATCCACTGACATCGCTCAATCCGACGATGAAGATCGGCAGCCAAATCATGGAAAGTGTCTGTCACCATCGTCGATTGTCCCGACAGCAGGCAAAACGCAAGGTAATCGCTGATTTAAAATTGGTTGGCATTGCCGATCCGGAAAAGCGTTTTAACCAGTACCCACATCAGTTTTCCGGCGGAATGCGCCAACGCGTCATGATTGCCATGGCCCTGGCTGGGAACCCGGATATACTGATCGCCGATGAACCGACGACTGCGCTGGATGTGACCATACAGGCGCAGATCATTGATTTATTAAAGAAAATCAGGGAACAATTCGGCATGTCAATAATCTTTATCACCCATGATTTGGGCGTTGTCGCCGCTGTGGCGGATCGTGTCGCTGTCATGTATGCCGGAAAAATTATTGAAATCGGCACGTTGGATGAGGTTTTTAACCATCCTGAGCACCCGTATACAATCGGCCTGCTCCAATCAATGCCCACGTTGCACACGGCGGATCGCAAGCTGCTCTCAATTCCCGGATCGCCGCCGAATATGATTCATCCGCCGGAAGGAGATGCTTTTTCGTTGAGAAATCCTTATGCCTTGAAAATTGATTTTGTAAGCCGGCCGCCGCTGTTTCAAGTCAGCGAAACCCACCGAGCGGCGACATGGCTGCTGCATCCGTTTGCTGCCGAGTACCGCAAACGGCGGAAAGCATTATTGAATCAATCGGCTCATGCGAAGCCTCAAAGAGATCGCAGCGGCAAAAAAATCGGCGACGAGAAACTTCTGGAAGTCAAAAATCTGCAAAAATTTTTTCCCGTGGGTCGTGGTCAGGTAATCAAAGCGGTTAATCGTATTTCGTTCGACATTTATCGCGGTGAAACATTCGGCCTGGTGGGCGAGTCCGGCTGCGGAAAATCGACGACCGGTCGCACGATCATCGGTCTATCTGCACCGACCGGCGGCGCAGTGAAATATGCCGGAGAAAAGCTGACGCGAGAGCGAAGAAATCGTCCGACGATGCGCCGAAAGATGCAAATGATTTTTCAGGATCCGTATTCCTCGCTGGATCCAAAAGTGACAGTCGGCGATATTGTCGGGGAAGGAATCGATATTCATCAACTCGCCGGAGACAAAACGAAGCGCTTGGAAAGAATCATTCGCTTATTGGAAAAAGTGGGATTGAGCGAGACTTATGTCGGCCGCTACCCGCATGAACTCAGCGGCGGGCAACGCCAGCGGGTCGGGATTGCCCGTGCACTGGCCGTCAATCCGGAACTGATCATTGCCGATGAACCGATTTCCGCACTCGATGTGTCGATTCAGGCACAGATTGTTAATTTGCTGAAACAGCTTCAGGAAGAACGACAACTGACTTATTTGTTTATCGCTCACGACCTGTCGATGGTCAAATACATCAGCGATCGGATTGCCGTCATGTATCGAGGGCGAATTGTCGAACTGGCGGAAAGCGATGACTTATATACGTACCCCATCCATCCCTATACCCAATCGTTATTCTCGGCCATCCCTGTTGCCGATCCGGCTCAGGAACGGAAAAAAGAGCGGATTATTTTTAATAAAAAGGGTTATGCCGAGAACGACGAGCAACGCGTCCTGCGCGAAGTACGACCAGGTCATTTCGTCATCTGTCTCGATTCGGAATATGAACACTATCAACGACGATTCGCTAATCTTTCAATGATATAGTTCAAGGATGCCGGGTCGTGTCAAAAGTTCAATGATTGCTCATGGGAAACCATGACGTCATCGAAAGAGGCGTTGAGTCTTGCAGTCGCACTTGGCACACACAATGGAGGTAATTGAATGAAAAAGAATAATCATTTCAGGCCCGCCATCTCTCTTTTCATAATTTGCTTTCTTGTTTTGTCGGCCTGCTCCGGCAATCGGTCGGACAGCTCCAAAAGCAAAGAAGGCGATTCAAAGCAGCTGGCCAAAGATCAGACGTTGAACTTAGTTGAGAAAGACGATCTTACTACTTTGGATCCGCAGGGAGAACTTGATGCGTTGGCCTTCAAGACGATGACGAACATCTATGAAGGCTTGTACCGCATCGGACCGAAAAATACTCCGGTTCCCGGCATTGCTAAATCGCATCAATTAAGCAAGGACGGAAAGACGTATACGTTTTATCTGCGGAAAGCATCCTGGAGCAATGGCGATCCTTTAACGGCCGGTGATTTTGTTTATGCTTGGAAAAAAGCTGTTAATCCGAAAACATTGGCTCCATACAGCTATCTCATGACAAACATAAAAAACGCGCAAAACATTATGGATAAAAAAACCGATGTGGACAAGCTCGGTGTAAAGGCCGTTAATCAGCACACTTTTCAGGTTACGCTTGAGCGCCCGGTACCCTATTTTCTCAGCTTAGTCACACATACGACTTTTTTCCCGCAAAATAAGAAATTTATTGAATCTCAAGGAGATCGTTACGCACTTGACGCCGACAAACTGCTTTTTAACGGTCCTTTCATCATTAAGTCGTGGAATCATGGAGAAGGCTGGACACTTGCTAAAAATTCTCATTATTGGGATAAAGACACTGTGAAGCTGAAAACCATTCATGTGAAAATTGCTCAAGATCCGAGTACCACAGTAAACTTGTATGAAACCGGGAAGATCGACTTTCTTGAGCTGCCGCCGGAATTTGCCGATCAATATACGGGTAATCGGGAACTGAGCACTGCACTGAATCCAAGGACTTCTTATTTACGGATGAACTTATCCAATAAATATCTATCCAATGTGAACATCCGACGAGCGATTGATATGGGCTGGAACAAGAAGGGGATTCAAACCATTCAAAACAATGGCTCCCTTCCGATTTACTCTGTGGTGCCAAACGGTTTTGTCAAGGGACCGGACCAAAAAGACTTTCGTTCCAAATACCCGGAACTGGATAAAGGAACGATTAAAGAAGCTAAGCAATATTGGAAAAAAGGACTTAAACAACTCGAGATACAGCGAATGAATCTTGAATTGCTGAGCTATGATGATTCCAGAATCACTATCGCCGAGTATGTGAAAAATCAGTTGGAAAAAAATCTGCCCGGCCTGACGTTGACGATAAATAAACAACCTATGAAACAAAAACTGGCTTTGGAGAGACAAGAGCGGTTTGCGATCGACTTTGCGTCCTGGGGACCGGATTATCAGGATCCGATGACTTTTCTTGAACTATTTGCAAAATCAAGCGGAAATGCGGACTACGGGGGGACCGAGTATAATCGGTTGATCAAAGCCGCCAAAACAGACTTTTCAGATCTGGGCAAGCGCTGGAGCAATTTGCAGGAAGCGGAACGCGTGCTGATTGAAAAAGATGTCGTCATCTCGCCAATGTATCAGACGGGTATCATGATGTTAAAGAAGCCTGATGTGAAAGGCCTTGCCATTCATCCGATTGGAGAAACGGATTACAAGTGGGTCACTATCACGCAGGAATGAGGTTCGTTTAAAGAAGAAGTAGAAATGTGTGGACAACGATTTAGCCAGTCTCAATGACTATTGAAAAGCGCAATCGCACCGGCGCGGTTCATGGAACAGGTTGATGACATGCCTGGTCACGCTTTTCGTTTGAGAGTACGACGACATCCGAGGAGGCTTTCTTTATGGGCACTCATTGCAACGAAAACAAATTAATAGGGTATATGAAAGTCAATCATTTAGACGGTTTTTTTATCGCTAAACCGGAAAATGTACGTTATATCAGTGGCTATACGGGAGACGATGCTTTTCTGCTGATCACCGCTTCCGACAATTATTTTTTGACCGATCCGCGTTACACGCAGCAGGCGGCGCTCGAATGCCCCGATTATCGGATCGTCAACTGGCGCCGACCGAAACAGACGATTGCCGATGCATTGCAGCAGGTTGTTCACGAAAAACAATTGCATAACATCGCTTTCGAAGCCGACACGCTATCGTATCGGGCTTATCTCGACATGCAGCGAAAAGTGAAAGCCGAATCGATCGCAACGGCCGGGGTGATTGAAGCTTTTCGCTCGATCAAGAGCGAGGAGGAGATTCAATGTGCGAGTGCTGCCTGTGCGATTGCTTCGCGTGCTTTTAATAAGCTATTGCCGGATATCCACGTCGGTCTTACTGAAAAGGAGCTGGCCTCGCGGCTTTCGCACGCCATGGTGATGGCCGGCGCGGATACCCAACCCTACGGCAATATTCTCATTTCCGGCAAGCGGACGTCGCTATTGCACGGCATCCCTTCGGCAAAATCTATCGAATACGGCGATCTGGTGCTGCTGGACTTCGGCTGCGCTTATCGAGGTTATTTATCCGACATGACGCGGACCGTCGTTGTCGGCAAAGCATCGGCGAAAGTGAAAGAAATTTACCGGACGGTTGATGCGATGCTGAAGGCCGGTCTTGCTGCCATGAAAGCGGGAGCTCCCGCGGCGGATATCTATCGGGCCGTCAAACAGGTTGTTGCTCCAACGGAATATGCGTCATACGCTTATACGGGTATCGGGCACGGCGTCGGCCTTTTCGTCCATGAAAAGCCGTTCATCAGCCCGTTTTCCGAAGACGTGCTGCAGGCGGGTAACGTGATGACCATCGAACCGGGCCTTTACATCCCCGGCTGGGGCGGTGTCCGTATCGAGGATCAGGTGCTGATTACAAACGACGGTTATGTCGATCTGGTTTCCGCCCCAAAAGAGCTGATTGAACTTTAATCAGTGCAAAAATATTATGAGCTAAAATGCTAATTCCGCTTGCCGATGGTACTGCAGGACACATGTTTTTCGTTTTATACGGACAGTGGGAATCGGTGAAGCCGATCGAGGCTTTTTTTTAATCGACGGCCAATCGGAAAAGGCTTTCTTGTCTATCAGTGGGTCGGCTGTTGACTCATGACAGTATTAACTATTTTTTCTCAAAAGAGGTGCGGGAATATGATCATATCGGCCGGTAAGATGATCATTGGCGACGGCAAACGGGTTATTGCCGACGGCTCCGCGGTGATCAGAGGAAGGAAGATTATCGCCGTCGGTAAAAGTGAAGACATCCGTTCGAGGTTTACCGGTGAAGATGAAACCATTTATAAGACGGGTACATTGTTGCCGGGATTGATTGATGCGCATGTGCATCTCGGCTACTACTATAGTCAACTCGATACGTATCGCTATGATAATTATTTGATCGCCTATTATGCCGCGCATCAGGCGCAGATGGCTTTGGAACGGGGCATTACCACTGTGAGAGACTTGGCTTCGCCCAATGGATTATGCCGCAGCTTGTCGCTGGCCGGCGAAAAAGGGTTCCTGAAAGTGCCGAGAATCATCAATGCCGGTCCTGCGATGTGCTGCACGGGGGGCCATGCGCATATGGACGGGGTCGAAGAGGTGGACGGCACCGATCAAATCCGGAAAACGGTCAGAAAGCAGCTGAAAGACGGGGCCGACTGGATCAAGATGATGGCGACAAATCGAGACGATACGCCTGAATTCACTCAAGCCGAATTAAACGCCTGTGTCGACGAGTGCCATATGCGCCATGTCAAATGTGCCGTTCACGCCGGTACCCAGCCGGGCATCCAGATGAGTATTGACGCCGGCTTCGATACGATTGAACACGGCACTTTTCTGACAGAAGCGCAAGCGCTGCAAATGAAGGCCCATCATCAGGCTTGGACGCCGACGATGTTCGCCTATGTCTTCCTTGACAATTATTGCACGCAATCCAGGCCATCGTTTGGCGGTGCGACAAGTCCGACCGAAGCCTTCTATTTGAAGCATCATGCCTTCTATCGGCAATCGGCAATGGCTTACCGGCAGCATTTTAAAAAGTTATACGATACCGGCGTGACCGTCCTGGCCGGCAGCGATATGGTGATGCGGGAGGCGCCTGCCCTACCGCTTAAAGAAGAACTCAAACTCATGGTTAAATTCGGATTGACACCCGTTGAAGCGCTGGCAACGGCGACTGGCAATCCGGCGTGCATACTTGGTCTCGGCGATTGGATCGGAACGATTGAAAAAGGGAAAACTGCCGATCTTCTAGTCGTTGACGGCGATGCGGCAGGCGATATCAAAGCATTGGACAATGTACGAGCAGTTTATCTCGACGGGGAAAGATTAACGTTTGGCCCTGAGTTTAATGTCAGCGAATATATGGTGCCTCATGCACAATTCAATGCCGTGCATGGATGAGCGCTGCCTAGCTCTGTATATTTTGATTCATCTGTGAATATAGGGCGATACGCTTTCCGTCTAGTGGATCGACACCATATCGATTCATAATGTCCAAACTGGGATTTAAGACAATTATAAATAATATTGTTCCCATCTATCGGTTGTCAATTACGGGGAAATCTTGCTATGTGTAAACAGAATAACCTTAATGGTGCAGAACAGTACGCAGTGCCCTTCTGCACCACTTTTATTTTATCGTGGCGGTGAGGCATGAGATCATCCAGGGGGACCGGGAAAGGCACGTTGTTTTGTCCTGAAAAAAGTTTGACCGCCGTGTTAAAATGATTAACTATGATAGGGTTCATTTATTATGTGAACTTCATTATCTTTTGTATTCCTTGCAATATCTGCAGAAATTCATTAAATTATTCATCGATGCGAGGTGATTTTCGTTGTATACTTTTAAAACTCGAGTTTGCGCCAGCCGAACCGGTGAAGACGGTCATATGAGATTCTCGGACGCTATCGAGGTGATTCAGGATTGTTCGCTGCTGTGGCTGGAATCGGAACCGTCTTTTCAGCATTTTTTAAAAACCAATAATCTGGGCATGTTTCTGTTATCCAGACAAGCCGATGTTCTGCGCTTGCCCGTTTATGGTGAAAAAATCACCGTCAGAACCAGTGTTTTCGATTGCGATAAATTTTCGGGCTATCGGAATACCATCTTGTACGGCGAAGACGGGGGACCTTGTGTTTTAACTTGGTGCATTGGTGTATTTGTCAATTTGGCGACAGGAAAAATGGAAAAAATTCCGCCAGAAGAATCAAATAAAATTACGATTGACCGCAAAATAGAGATGGATTATTTACCCAAGCGAATCACGATACAGGACGTATCCGGGCAGCGTCTTGACGCTTTTACGGTCAAGCGCAGCGCTATCGATTTGTATCGGCACATGAATAATGCAAAGTATATCGAAGCGGCACTGGAATTTCTACCGACGGATTTTATGATTCACAGAATGCGGGTTGAGTATAAAATGTCCGCTAAGGCGGGAAACACGATCTACCCGGAAAGGATTCAGACGCCGGCCGGTAAATGGTATATTCTGCTCAAGAATGCCCGTAACAAACCCTATGCCATCTTGGAGTTTTCTTAACAATTTTTTGCTTAATCAGCCAGCTCATGGCGAGCGCGTCAGGCAGATTATTGATAAGGTATCGCCCGGCCTTGCCGCAAAGAGGGGCGAGAATAACTTTCCATCATCGCTTAACCGTGGAAAAGCTTGCATCACCGACGCTCATTTGCTAAAATAAAGATGCTGACGGTTTCTCTCTATTTTTTAGTTGGACGTCCGTTTTAGTATAACGGGGACGTTTCGGATTCGACAGGGGCAGGTCGGATTTAAGCGGCGAGCCGAGGGGGTCGGCCTCGTTAAAACGCCAACGCCAATAACTGGCAACAAGAACGAAAATCTCGCTTTAGCTGCCTAATCAGCTTTAGCGGTTCCTCCCTCCATCGCCCATGTGGTAGGGTCAGGGACTCACTTTAGTGGGATACGCCGGACGCCTGCATCCTGAAGGCTAGGGAAGAGATCAATCGGGATAGTCTCGCGGAAGCCTGTCGACGGGCCGACGCTGAGGCGAAATGCGAATACATCGACTATGCTCGTAGAAACTTAAATTACGATGTCTCTGGACGCGGGTTCAAGTCCCGCCGTCTCCATTAGTGAGCATGAGAGCCACCGAAAATCATGGATTTGCCTTGATTTTCGGTGGCTTTTTCTTTTTCCATCGTATGCTTTGTCCCGCTTTTTGCCTATTTTCTGGTATAATCTCATTCGGTTCGGTTTTCCTCTAGATTAAGGTTTAACAGACAGTTCCCCTTTTTATTGCAAAGCGCTGTTATCTGTACTATACTTTAATGAAGTTACAAATGTAACGATTAATTAAAAATTAAGCGCTTTCAACTAGGAGGGTATCTTTATGTACTATAGCAATGGCAACTATGAAGCGTTTGCTCGGCCGAAAAAGCCGGAAAACGTGGAGAATAAATCAGCGTATATTGTCGGATCAGGGTTGGCAGGCCTGGCTGCAGCTGTTTTTCTTGTCCGCGATGCGCAAATGCCGGGTGATCACATCCATGTATTCGAAGAATTAGATCTGCCGGGCGGCAGTATGGACGGTATCTTTAATGAACAGCGCGGGTACATCATTCGCGGTGGTCGTGAGATGGAACCTCATTTTGAAACGCTTTGGGATCTTTTCCGTTCCATTCCGACTTTGGAGAATCCAGATATCTCCGTTCTGGACGAATTCTACTGGTTAAATAAAAAAGATCCTACTTATTCCCAGTGCCGGGTGATTGAAAACCGCGGTCAGCGATTAGCCACTGATGGCCAATTGACTTTACCCCGCAAGGCAATCGAAGACATTGCCAGATTAGTGCTCACTCCGGAAAGCCGGCTTCAAGACGTTAAAATCAACGAGGTTTTTGATGAGGATTTTTTCAGATCCAATTTTTGGCTGT
This sequence comes from uncultured Sporolactobacillus sp., assembly GCA_900543345.1. Taxonomy (GTDB): domain Bacteria; phylum Bacillota; class Bacilli; order Bacillales; family Sporolactobacillaceae; genus Sporolactobacillus. Next base: position 13,799 of record UQRJ01000006.1, read on the forward strand.
ACTGGTCGACGATGTTTGCCTTTGAGCCTTGGGCCAGTGCGATGGAGATGCGGCGTTATCTGTTGCGTTTTGTTCATCACGTCAGCACGTTACAAAATATGTCGGCCTTGCGATTCACTAAATATAATCAATACGAATCGCTGATTAAGCCGATGATCCACTATTTGGAAGATAAAGGCGTCGAATTCCAATACGGTACAATTGTTGACAACATTAGCGTCAATCGTTCGGGCGCGAAGAAAGTAGCCACCGAAATTAATTTGACGATTAACGGCAAAAAGGAAGTCGTATCGCTCACGCCAAATGATGTGGTCTTTGTCACCAATGGCTCGATTACTGAGAGCACGACCTATGGAGACAATAGTCATCCGGCTCCCCAAGAACATGAGGTTGGCCCAAGTTGGGATTTGTGGGAAAAATTAGCCAAACAGGACCCTTCATTTGGACATCCGTGGAAATTCTATCAACACATTCCTGAAGCCAATTGGGTCATTTCTGCCACTTGTACCTTCACAGATGACCGGATCGTCCCCTATATCAAGAAAATAACCGGTAAAGATCCACATAGTGGATCGCTTGTGACCAGTGGCCCGGTCACGATCAGGGATTCAAACTGGCTACTGGGACTATCGATTAGCCGTCAGCCGCATTTTCAGCAGCAAAAACCAAATGAATTGATTGTTTGGCTGTACGGCTTATTCTCCGATCAGCCGGGAAATTATATTCACAAGCAGATTGTTGATTGTAGCGGCGAAGAAATTTGCGAAGAATTCCTTTATCATATTGGCGTTCCGGAGAATGAAATTTCCGAGATTGCCCACGCTGCGAATTCAATTCCGGTGCATATGCCGTACATTACTGCTTACTTTATGCCAAGAGCGGAAGGCGACCGTCCGCGAGTCGTTCCGCAAGGCTCCGAAAACCTGGCGTTCATCGGCAATTTTGCTGAGACAAAGCGAGATACGGTGTTTACGACTGAATATTCGGTAAGGACAGCAATGGAAGCCGTTTATCAATTGTTAGCGATTGATCGAGGTGTCCCGGAAGTTTTCGATTCATCGTTTGATATCCGGACCATCTTAAATTCGATTTACTATTTGAACGATAAAAAAACACTTCGCGAACTCCCACTGAACAAAGTGGAAAAAATGGGCCTTCACGTGTTTCTGAAGAAGATTCACGGTACTTATTTAGAAGAAATCTTTAGGAACGAAAATTTGATTTGAGGAGGAATCGTCGATGAAGAACCGTCATTTGTTGTTAGTTCCATTGGCCTTTACTGTTGGTACCGTCGTTGGCCATCTCTTTGGCGATAAGTATGTAAGAGTGATGAATGGTGAGAACCAGGAGAGGCGGCATCGCAACCAATCAAAAGGCTCCGTGAATGACCCGGTTTACCTTCGCGAAACGAAGACATCCGGTCACGGCTTATAAGACGCGAAAATGGCAATGGGTGAGTTCTTGCAAGATCTAAATATAAACACAATCTACTTACACACCGGCTACTTTGGTAGAGCCGGTGTTGTTGCATAGCTTCGTTAGTCCCAGAAATTTCTTAAATCTCAATAATACCAATAAAAAGTTTGCCCGAAGGAAGAATGATCATGAATAAAAAAAGTGCCCGCACGCAACGGCAGGCAGAAATCGCTTTGTTTCAACTCATGCAACACAAAAAATTTGCGGATATCTCAATTACGGAAATCGCCGGTGCGGCGCACATTTCCCGCATGGCTTTTTATCGGAATTATAAGACGAAAGAAGATGTCCTAAACGGTTTTATCCAAAGAGCATACGATCGTTTTATTGCCAATATTTCCGAGCATCACTTAAGCCAAATCGCTCAACTACTGCGCGTGTATTTTGGTTATTTTCAAGCTAATCCGCACGTTCTTTCGGCAATCGTCAATGCCGGCATTGAAGGGATCGCGCTGCGAAAACAGACGGATTATTTCATGGATTTCTTTAAAGGAAGAATCAAAAGCAAACCGCAGCCCTCGCGCTGCGAAGTTACTTATTATTCCGGGGCGGTTTTTTCCGTTTTATTGTATTGGAGTCAGACCGATTATCGGATTCCCGTTGCCGACATCACGCAATGGTTGGTTAAAAAGATCAGTAAAGATATCGATGCGGCCGATCTCCATTTGGATTTTAAGTGACAACCATTCATCGGAGGAATACGCAAAAGTTTTAACAGTGTAGTCTATATTAAATCATGCGATTAATAAATACATCACGTTTTAAAAGTGATATTCAGAGAATATATAGTGATTATTGCTATGGGGAGGCTCGATCAACCAAGAAATAAGTTGGACAAAAAAAGGAGCGGGGAATTTACCTGCCCGACCGATTCATATTTTGAAAATAAAGAATAGAAGTAGCTGCTATCGTCCTTTTTTATTGTCTTTAATGAGCCGGTGCCGTATAGCTGAGCTTGTCTCCCATGACATCTTTTTTCAAAAACAAAGCACATTTTTGTGCGGTTAGAGTACAATTCACGCCACATAACGGACCATTGACTGCTCGCCCATTTTCGCGACGGTTGCGTTCGATGGCAAACAGCACCTCATGATAGGGAATCAGCGGATCAATACCTGAAAGGGCCATATCTGCGTACATCGGTGCTGTAACGGCGGCCCGCACCGTTCGTGTCAGACATGGGAACTCCAGACCGCCAGGAATTGGATCGCACGGAATGCCGATATTAGCCTGCAGAGCCATTGACGCGGCATGTTGCACTTGTTCGCCCTTACCGCCGGCCATCCAAGTGATAGCGCCGGATGCCATCGCGCAACAAACGCCGGATTCACCAACACAGCCGGATGCGCCGGAAGCGTGGGCATGCGTAAAAGCAATTGCCCCCAAACCGGCTGCCACAATCAAGCCTTCGATCAGTTTTCGATGGGAAAAACCGCGAGCTTCACGAACTGCCGCCAACGCGGAGTACAGATAACCGCCGCCGGTGCCCATCGGTCCAGGTACAATTAATACACCGGGAATTTTTGCGTTGGTGGAATACGCGTAATCCATAATCCGGGAAGTTAGCGAATCGACCAGCGGATGTGTTTCCTTTTTATAGTTATGCCACATCCGTCCGTAAATTGGCAACAGCGGCGTGTCCGGAACATGATCATAGCCCAATTCCTCCAAAGCATGGATCTGATGATCAAGAATCGCGGCGATTTTCTCAAAATAGGCGATAATCTTTTCCCGACTCCAACCGGAAAAGTCACGCTCATAATCGATCGCCGTTTCGACAAAGCTTTGCTTTCGCCGTTGCGATATTCTGATCCATTCATCGACGGTTCGAAATAACTGCGGTTTTCGCTTTAGCGACGTCACGACTGGAAGGAGGGCGGGGAGCAGAAGGAAATCACTTTTCCCGATCAAAGAGGCAATGATATGAGCCGGAAGCGCAGTATCAAATTCAATAAAGTAGCCTTTTTCCCGCTGCTTATTTCTCAGTTTGCGGTCCGCAACGTAGTTGTCCCGAAAACGATCAATTAGATGGGCGACCCGATCGGCATATTTATCTTCCGGATCGCGAATCAATAGACCGAATGTATCTGCCTGCCAATTTAGCGGATAACCGTCGACTTCATCAATCACAATCATGCCGCCGCCGACGGAGCGTCCGATCAATTGTCCGGTATCTCCCCCTGTACCAATCAAGTCGAACTGCACACTTCCGGGGTAACCGTTATCTTCATTCAGCGCTTTGAATTCATAAGAAATGCCTTCGGCTCTTGCCAGGCGATGCGCGTCGAATAACCGGACGTCATCGGTCGCAAAGTCCTGCAGCCCGCCCAGATAACCGCGGTCGTCCATCATGTTGCCTAAATTCCTTAGATGCCGCTTATCGCTTGGGTTAAAAGCGATTGTTGCTTGCAAAATCGGGGGATTGACAATATAATGAGCAACCCGTCCGACCCGGCTAGTTCCGGCAAAACTTCCGCTTGAACCCGGCTGCATAATCGGGCCGAATACATCATTAAAAAAATCGGGATAAAAACGCTTGACCATCGCGTCATTCCTCCTTGTACAAAATTTCGATAAAGAATGAACAAAATGACAGTCACAAGCGGAAACGCACGGCTCACATTCCTTGTCCGCAATTCATTGTTCTACCGCTCATATTGTCTTTTAATTCACCTCATAATCCAGCTTGTGCAGAAACGCTTGCGTCCGCCTGTTGGTATTTTTCGTAAAAAGATCTCGCGGTGTTGAATCTTCCACCAATTCGCCGCTTTCAAGAAAAATAATGCGGCTGGCGACACTACGGACAAAGCGCATCTCATGAGAAACAAGAATCATGGTCATACCTTGGGCGGCAATCTCTTTAATGATTTGCAAGATTTCGCCGACCCACTCCGGATCCAGTGCGCTTGTCGGTTCATCAAAAAGCATAACCTGCGGATCGACGGCCAGCGCGCGGGCGATACCGACACGCTGTTGTTGGCCGCCGGATAGATTCGCCGGATATTCATTCAGCTTTTCACTCATGCCGACCCGCTTCAGCAATTCTGTCGCTTTCTCGTTTGCTGCGCTCTTGTCTAATTTTTTAACGACAATCAGACTATCTGTAACATTTTCCAAAACCGTTCGATTCTTAAAAAGATTATAATGTTGAAAAACCATTGAGCTTCGGCTTCGCAGATGGCGGACATCCGCTTTGCTATAATGTGCAGCGTCGATAGAAGCATCGCCGACCGTTACTCGTCCCGAATCCGGTACTTCCAGCCAATTCAGTAAACGCAACAATGTTGTTTTACCCGCTCCGCTTGGTCCGATTAAAGTAACGACTTCACCCTTATCGACACTCAGATTAATATTTTTCAGCACTTGATTCTTTTTATAAGATTTATAGATGTGTTCCAAACGAATCACTGGTCGGTTTTCCTTTCATAACGGCGTGCATAAATTTCTACTTTTGAGAGCGCAAAAGCAACAATTGCACAAATAATCCAATAGATCACGGATACGACAATGTAGACCTCGAAAAAGCGGAATGAGCGCGAGCCGACGATTTTGGCTTGCGCCATCAAATCGATAATTGAAATAGTAAAAACCAACGATGTCTCTTTGATCAGTGAAATCAACGTGTTGGCTAGTGGCGGAATCGCAATGCCGATGGCCTGCGGAATGACAACCAACCTGAGTGCCTGTAAACGAGTCATATTAACGCTGTAACAAGCCTCGATTTGTCCTGGATCGACCGCCAGCAGCGAACTTCTCATCGTTTCAGACATATAGGCCCCTGCGTTAATGGCCAGGGCAATGATGGCAAACGCAACGCTCGGTACCCCATTCACATCGAGTGACGTACCAAACTTTGCATTCAATGCTTTTAATAAGAGCGGAATGCCGTAATATACCAGCATAATTTGTACCAGATCCGGCGTTCCGCGAATAAAGGAAATATAAGCTTTGGCCAGTGGGCTGAGGATTCTGATATTCGCATAACGGATAAATGAAATAATGAATGCAATAATCAATCCGATCACACTGGATACAAAAGCAATAAACAGCGTCACCGGCAACGCCTGAAGTATTTCCGGAAAAGAATGGATCATAAATACCGGATCGAAAATTTTTCCCATGTTATCTTTCCCTCATTAACGTAGCCTTACTGTTTTTCAGCCGCCGCTTTGGTTGTATAATCTCTTCCCAGATATTTAATCGACAGTTTTTTCAATGTTCCGTCTTTACGCAAGGATACTAAGGCTTTGTCAATGAGTTTTTGATATTTTCTGCCGCGATCATTCTTGACATAAAGCAGATGAATCGGTGCAATACCGAGTTCCGGAGCCGTTGTCCCGCCGATTTTAATTCCCAGTTTTTTTGCGGTCAGTTTTGTCGTGATGATACTGCTGATCGTTGCATCTACACGTCCCGAGTCAATCTCCTGAAGTGCATTGTTAATGTTGCCGTCTGTATACTTGATTTTAATTTTATTTCCATTTTTCTTATTAAAATTTTCCAACGCTGTCGTTGTGTTGGTTCCGACGCCTGCCGCTACCTTTTTGCCGTACAAATCTTTCAGCGATTTGATGTCGGTCCGACCCGCCTTATAAATAATCTACGAATTCCCATACAGATACGGTTGAACCGAGAATAAATATTTCTTTTCCCGCTCCGCGTTTTTACCGAGATCGCTGGCAATAATATCGAACTTTCCCGATTCCAATGCAACAAAAATACTGTCCCAAGCCGTCGGTATATATTTGAACTTCAGCGCTGGCACTTTCTTGTCGACCGCTCTCATTACGGCAATATCATATCCGTCGGCTTTTCCATTTTTATCGACATAGTTATAAGGAGGGTATGCCCCCTCTGTACCAACATTGACGGTGGTTACCTTGATCTTTTTCTTCCCGGTTGTGCTTCCGTTTGCGCATGCTCCCATTGACAATAATAAAATAAATGATAAAAAAATAAGAACAATTTTTTCTTCATTTGTACGTCAACCCCCTTTTTACAATCAGTTAATTATCTCTTTTTACTATGAAATATTAGCCCCAATGATTTCACTCGTTGCAACCTTTGGCGCGCTGTGCAGCCATCTTTAACGATAGATTAACATTGCATGAACACATTGAATACCACTTAGTTTATCGACAAATAATTTCAGCGTCAAGATTATTTCCAATTAATTATCTGTTATTTATCTGCTTTAAAGGAAAAAGACATGAACTTGTCGAAAAGCAGATCGTTCTGGCTGCAAACCCCAAGGCTCTCTCTAATAAATGAATGCGGTAATTTTCTTTTTAGTTCAAGGATTCAAGTTGCCAATGTGCTCAACAAGAAACACAAGAAGGGACGCTTTAACCAGATTGAATTTAAGTATTGACGAGATAGGTATTCACCGGTACAAGATCTTTTGGGATCTTAAACTTTTCCCGGCCTTTATTTCTACGGTGAATGTTCACTTGCCTTTACCCGGAATCAGCCTGGCGGAGTTTAGAATAAAGATAGATTCACTGACGACATGGATCACAGCTGCGATGATCGGCGTTAGAATTCCAAAAGACGCAAGAAGCATGCCCACCGCGTCTACAGCCAGGGTGCCCGTAAAGTTGAACGTTACGATGCGACGCGCACGATGAGCAAGTGCGATGAGCGCCTGTACATCCGTCAGCTTTGAACTGACAAGGACTACTTTTGCCGAATCGCGGGCAATGTCCGTTCCGCTGCCCATGGCGATACCGACATCGGCGTGTGCCAATGAGGGTGCATCATTAACACCGTCACCTACCATTGCAACGTGATGGCCGGACCGACGCGTTGAATCGATCACTGCCAGTTTATCTTCGGGCAAGAGGTCGGCATGAACTTCATCAATATGAAGTGTACTGGCAATTGCCTTAGCGGTCGCTTTTCGATCGCCGGTGAGCATGATCACGCGCAGGCCCATGCGCTTCAATCCGGCAATGCTCTGGGCAGCCGTGCTGCGTACCGAATCCGCTAAGAGAATTTTACCCATGAATCGATCGTCCAGCGCGATATGTACAATACTGGCACTTGCTTGCTCCGGTTGATCTTTCGTTCCTTCGTACTCCTTTGAATCGATAAAGGATTTGCCACCAATATATGCCGAATTGCCAATTTTTATGGTGTGGCCCTTAATGACAGTTGTTAACCCTTGCCCGGGTTCGTTTTTGAATGAGTCCGGCTGGGTGAGGATTTCGCCTTTTTGATTTGCGGCCGTTACAATGGCTTTGCCGAGGGGGTGTTCGGAATGCCATTCAGCACTGGCGGCAGTCGCCAACAGCTGTCTTTCGCTGACGCCGGGAACAGGCTGCAAAGCAACGACCCTTGGCGTGCCGCATGTCAGCGTACCGGTCTTATCGAAGATAATGGTATCGATATGCGAAAGGGCTTCCATGTACGCTCCGCTTTTAACAAACGCACCATTGCGGGCAGCTCTGGCAATGGAGACGAGCATGGCCAGTGGCGTACCAGCCGCAACGCCGCACGCGCCGGCAACAATGATGACATCAATGGCGCTGTACAGATTTTTAGTAACGAACCAGGTCATGACGGCACCTAGAATGGCCGTGTATACCAGTAAGGCAGCGAATTTATCGGCCAAGCGTTGAACGGGTGCTTGAGTTGATTGAGCCTGCCGCACTGCGGCAATGATTTGACCATATGAAGAATCCTCGCCAATTCGTTCTGTGCGCACCTCAAGCGCGCCATGCTCATTAACTGAGCCGGCATATACATATGACCCTTTCGTTACCTCCACCGGCATTGATTCTCCCGTAATCCGCGATTGATCGACACTCGAAAAACCAGTTACGACGGTCCCGTCGACAGGAATTCGTTCCCCGGGAGAGATGATAACAGTCTGATCCGGATGTACTTTGCTAAGCGGCACTTCCCGAATCTTCTCGGTCCCGTCGATTGTTTCCTTAATTCGCACAGTACCAGGTAGAAAAGCCATTAGATCAGTAAGCGCACTTCTTCCCTGGTCCATACATAAATCCTCAAGAATGTCTGCTGCGAGGACAAAGGTGGTGATGATCAGCGAAGTACCCCATTGCCCGATCGCCGCTGCGGCAACAATGGCGATAAACATCGAAAGATCCATGCTCATTTTTCTGCGCCGGATGTCCTGCCAAGATTCCACGATAATCGGCCAGCAGCCGAAAAGCAGCCCGGCAGCGGTCATTCCGACAATCATCCCTATCTGATGGGGAGCCAGTGCGTTGATTATAATCACAATTACTGCGAAAAGGGCAGTGATTAGGGCTCGTGCAAGATCGCGATGATTGATGCGCGACCAAATGCTTGGACGATTCAGGATGCCGGCATCAGCCGTCGACAGCATGGTGTGTGGGTTGCCTGTCATTGATATGCTCTCCTTGAAAAATGGCCTGAGCGACGAGATTATATGCGTGCTCATTCATCAGACGATAATATACATTTGTTCCTTCGCGACGCGCGCGTACAAGTTTACTCAGGCGCATTTTCGCTAAATGTTGTGAAATTGCAGTCTGCGATTTGTTTAACCGGTTGGCAATTTCGCCAACGGGAATTTCTCCTTTTTCCTTTAATACTAGGATAATGCGGACGCGCGTTGCATCCGCGAGCAAAGAAAAAATGTTCACAGCCAGATCAATATAGCGATTGCTTTCGTCGTATATTCTAATATTATTATCTTCATTCATGCGCATATAATAACGTTAATTCAGTGATTTGTCAAAGGGATGAACCGGTCGATATTTTCAATTTGTCCAATAGGTTGAACCACTCGATTGTCTATCGGGAAAGATTGAACAGGCCGGAATTTATGAATTTGGGAATAACGCGTGCGTTCGAGCGCTTTTAATCGTTGCCTGCTTAAGCGGTCACTTCTCTTTGAAGTGGCGGTTTTTATGAATTGCTGCGGATTGTTGCTAACGTTAAGGATATTCTGCTTTTATCATCGCGTCGGGTTAGCGGGGATAATCGGAAACGTTTTAAATCATCTGATTGAGAATTAGAGCTGACGCGGAGGGCATCAGCTCTAAATTTTGCTGTTTATTATACTGCCGAATTTTCTTTAATCTGGAACAGGAATTTAACCGGCTGACGATCTCAATATGTTGGGCTGATTTCAGGACTCTCGTTCTTTTCGGTCGGTAAGCAGGCCGATGGGCGAAACGACAATTAAAATAAGCCCGGCAATTAGAAAATTTCGGTCGAAGGCATCGGCCAGTTTTCTGTTGGTCAGCAAGCGGATGCTTTTCATCACTTTTTCAGCTTCCAAAGCCTGACTATATGTTGCAATACCAGATTTCAATTGTCCGGATCCGTTGTGCAATTGCCGACCTGCGCCGGATAGGGCGATTGACGATTGGGCGATGTGATGGTTTGCCGAAGATACCGCCTGAAGCCCGGATGTCAGCGAGCCGGCGCCAGTAAAAAGTTGCCGGCTCCCTAAAGAAAGTTGCTCCGCGGCGCGGGCCAGCTGATCGGTACCTGATTGAAGTGCAGACAATTTCTTGCTTTGCCGTCCAAGTTGCGACGTGCCAGTTGCTAACTGGTTGGCGCCGGTTGCCAGTTGGCGAAGCCCGACGCTGTTCTCGGCAAGCTGCTTACTGGCGGAAGTCAGCTGTCGCATGCGGTTGTAAAAGGTTCCGGTATGAGCAACTTGGCCGGCGACCGACGAGCTTAGTGCGGCTAATTGATTTGCTCTTGCTTCCAGGCGCTGGCTGGAAGCGGCGGTTGCGCTGCCGCTCAGGCGGGCACGAAATTGTTGGAAACTCGATGCATGCACGGCAGCCTGGTATAGCTGTACGGTATTCTGAAGTGTGGTAATTTTTTGCGCCAATGCGGTTTGCCGACGTCCTGTGGATCGTGAGTAATCACGCTTGGTTTCGTCTAATGCCTGCTGATGGCGCGTCAGTATGTCGGCGGCGTTCGGGTTATCATGAATGATGGTGAACAGCAGCGAGTCAATCATGGATTGATAGCGAGTGAACTCGATCGGCAGCCCGCCGGCGACTTCGGCTGTTGCGGTAATGCCATCAAAAATCGTCTTTTGCCGATCCGTCCCTGGTGAAAATTGCTTCAGAAGCTGCTGTGTTCCTTTACTTAGTTGCTGCGTGCCGGTAATGAGAGTTGGAATACTATTGTCGGTGGCGGCGGCCAGCTTTTGGGCACTCTGATTCAGCTCGCTAGTCCCGCTAATTAACGCGGGGACACTTTGACGAACTGCCTGATTGAGCTGCCGAGTGCCTGATGCCGTGCGTTCAACCCCGTTGTTTAGTTGCTGCGAACCGGTCATTAAGCGCTGTCCGCCTGATACGAGACGATGCAAGCCGTCCCCCGCATGTTCGATGCCGCTTGTCAGTTGCTTTTGTCCTGCTGCTGTTTTTGCTGCTCCTTGTGTCAGCTGGCCTGCACCATGATAAAATTGCCGGATTGTACCATTTTTCGGTGTCGGGACGTTATTTTCTTTTTTTAATGCTGTTTTCAAGTCGTGTGTCATTTGTCGCGTCTGCACTTTCTGTTTTTGGCTATCGTCTGTTTTTAACAGTCGATCGATGTCGCGGATTGCTACTGCTTTGACGGTGGGCGACAGGGCGGCACGGTGAATTCGATCTGCCGCGTCCGAGCGAATAAGCGATTTTTCGTAATCGATTGAGCGATCAAGGATACCGATCAGCAGGGCGATTGCCAGACATGTGCCGATATTTCGTGCTGCGTTGACGATACCGGAGGCGATGCCGTTCTTTTTCAGCGGGAGATGTTTGATGGCCGAAATGATCGACAAAGTGTCCAGACCGAATCCAAATCCGTAAATAATCAGATCGATGATCATGATCGGTTTGTCCGTGTCGACTCGTAATTGCGCCAGCAGGAGTAAGCCGGCGGCCATTAGCAGCATGCCGGAGAAAATGATCGGTCTGGCCCCGGTCCGTGTCATGATTTTGCTGCCGAGCGGCATGGCAACAACAACGGCCAGCGAAATAGTCATAATGATATACGCTGCCTGCAGCGGCGTGTCCCCGATGACATCCTGAAGAAAATAGCTAAGAATCATTGAACTGGCGATAATCCCGAAACCGGCAATGAGATAGCTGAGAACAGAGGCGGTGAATGTCCGCTCACGGAACAGATGTAACTCGATCATCGGTGCCTTCACTTTCAACTCTGTCAGCAGAAATAACAGAAAACCACCGGCTGATCCGAGCAGCATGGTTATAATGACCGTCGATCGCCAGCCGTAATCATTGCCTTCCAGCAAAGCGAAGGTTAGTAAGAATAAGGCAGCCGATAGGAGCATCAGTCCGGGGAAGTCAATCTGTTTTGAAATGGTTTCGTCGTATGATTCGCCGACAAAAGCGGCAATTAAAATAAAGGCAAGAATGGCAAATGGAACATTGACAAAGAAGATACTCTGCCAAGTCGAAAGATTAAGCAGGAATCCGCCGAGCGGCGGTCCGCTTGCTGCCGCAAGTGCCGTTGTCGCGCCCATTGTGCTGGAGGCAAATTCCATTTTTTCCTGACCAAGCAAATCAATGCTCATCGGGATTGCAATCGGCATTAGAACAGCACCGCCAAGTCCCTGGACGGCGCGCATCGCAATCAAAAACATCAGGGTATGCGAGTAGCCGCATAAAGCCGAACTGCATCCGAATAGAACGACACCGATCAGCATGACTTTTTTTCTGCCAAACTGGTCGGCGAGTTTGGCGGCAGTAATCATCGTCACCGATAGAACCAGTACGTAAATCGTGCTGATCCAACTGGCGTTATTGATACTCGCATGGAAATACTCAGTGATGTCAGGCAGCGCAATATTGATAATGGTTGCATCCAGCGTCCCCATAAACATAGCGATTGCCAGCCCAATGAATCCACCGATCACTCGCTTGTCTTTCATATACCTCTATCCTTTCTGCAATGAAATATGATATCACATTCATATTATACATAATGGTTTTAAAAGTAAATATGAATTTCCATTCATGTTGACAGATTGGCGAACATTACTCTAAAATGAAATTTGAATGAAACGCATACCTATTGGGGGAATGACAGGTTGGCTGAGAAGAGAGTCCGCATTCCGCAGCAGAAGCGTGCAATCGAGAAGAAGGAGAAAATCATTGAAGCGGCCGACCGCGTTTTTTCAACAAAAGGTTATTTCGGAACAACAACTGCCGATATTGCGACTGAAGCTGCGATATCGGTCGGTACGGTCTATGCTTATTTTAAAAATAAAAAAGATATTTTAATGACCTATATGAATCGGTTTGGCGAGAATTTAATCTGTGCCATGGAAGAAGAATTCGCCCGGATGCCAGATATAGATGATTTCTCCGGAACGGCCGAGCGGATGATTGATATTACTGTAAGAGCCCATGAATCATGGCGAAATGCCGTATCTCATGACTGTCTCTTATACACATCTCCGAGCCCACGAGACCCTAAGACATCTCG
>UQRJ01000007.1 GCA_900543345.1 uncultured Sporolactobacillus sp.
CGAGATGTCTTAGGGTCTCGTGGGCTCGGAGATGTGTATAAGAGACAGAATCACGGCAGCCGGTTTTCTCATCTTCGAAGCAATTAAGGCGCTATTCGAACCGGCTGAGGCCGTTAGCATCTGGGCGCTCGGAGCCGCTATTGTTTCAACCGTTTGGAAATGGGCGCTCTACCGCTATACTCACCGTGCGGCCGTCGCTTATCATAGTAAAAGCCTGGCGGCAACCGCCTCCGATCATCTCGCTGACATTTATGCGTCGTTCGCAGCGGCGGTCGGCCTGTCGATCGGCTGGATCGGCCGAATAATGGATATTCCTTATACACGTTTCAGCGATCCGATCGCCGGTATTGTCGTCTCGCTGCTTGTCCTGCGGATTGCCGTTATCATGATTATTAAATCGGCCAATGTGCTGATGGAAAGCAATGTCGATGAAAAACGCCGTCAGGAATATCGGGATATTTTTCTCAGTTTCCCGGACGTGAAAAAAATCGACATTCTCCGCGCCCGTGAACACGGCAATACCATCATGATCGACGCCCAGATCCGCCTTCCCGCATCTTACAGTATCAAACGCGGCGACGACATCACGGAAGCAATCCGCCGAAAAATGATGGAACGCTTTCCCGATGTCGACGAAGTCTTGATTCATATCAATCCTTGGTATGAAGATCGGGAGAATAAAGAGCCCGATTCCGTGCCTAATCTGAAAAAGTAATTATTTTCTTCCAAGTTTCCGATATATAAATCAGAGAGCCGCTGTGCCCGAATTGGGCAAATGCGACGATTGGAGATGAAACGATATGTCTCAAATCTCGACGGATCATAACGTTCTATCGATCGCTGTCGGTGGACGGAGCGTCGGCGTGCGGCTTGACGATATAATGGAAATCGTCGAGCCGTTGCCCGCAGTTAAGGTCCCGCTGACCGATCCGCTGTTCATCGGTTTGATCACCCTCAGGAATACTATTCTGCCTCTGGTCGACCTAAGAGCTTTGCTGCAGGCAGGGGATCGTTCACTGCGTAAAAGAGAAGATGAAAAGTACGTTATTTGTTCCGACGCTGATCGAATGATCGCGCTCGACGTCGATGCGGTCGGCGATTTTAACAAAGCAACGCGGACCTTACCGATAGAAAAGGAAAATTCGCTGATTCGCTTCGCGGTTCCCGCCGAAGGTACGGATCTGCCCGTTCTCGATATCGGGGGAATCATTGCCCTTGTCTCCGCGCAAAATCAAATTCGGCGCGAACGGGCGGGTTATGCGCCTGGCAGATCATATCGCGGTTCGACGACAACGTCACTTTCTTAACCATCGTCAGCGACATAAAAACAGCCTCAGGCGACAATCACTGCTCCGGAAGATAGCGGCGGTCGCCATTTTTCTTGCCTGCCCCGCTTGATTCTCCTATCATAGAAAAGGAAAGAGAGTCATTATCCGAAGGGGTTTTAATTTAAAATGAGGAAACCAATGAATAAAAGCGACAGGCCGCTCCGCCCGAAGAATCACAAAAATTATAGCGGCTGGATTATTCCCGCCGCTATTGCCGCCAACGTGATCATTTTGATGCTGTTTTTTACGCCGTTTTTACGCTACGGCGGAAAAGTCGGCAGAGGCGTCTATCTCCTGCCGATGTTCAACGCGATCTTCAATAGTTTTACTTTTATTTTCCTGATTGCCGCACTGATTGCTATTTTGAAGAAAAGGATCCATCTGCATCGCGGATTCATTCTGGCAGCATGTACGACAACCGCACTTTTTTTGATTTCGTATCTCTCTTTTCACTTTCTTGCTCCGCCGCCGCACTACGGCGGGACCGGCTGGATACGACCGCTTTATTTTGCGATTCTGGCCTCGCACAGTACGCTGGCCGCACTTGTTGTTTTCCTGGCCCCATATTCTATCGTTTGGGGATGGACGATGCAGGTACGCAAGCATAAACGGATCGTACGTTGGACAATGCCGATTTGGTTGTACGTCAGCGTAACGGGCGTCATTGTTTACTTAATGATGGCGCCATATTATTGATGGCTACGACAAAAAGCGCAGCGAGAGAACGACTCTCCGCTGCGCTTTTTGTAACTCTATCAATGTACGTATTGTTTCATTCCGTTGTATAAGGAAGCAGCGCCATCTGGCGTGCCCGTTTAATTGCTCTTGTCAGCATACGCTGATATTTGGCACTCGTTCCGGTGACCCGGCGCGGCAGAATTTTGCCGCGCTCGGAAATGAAACGTCTGAGTAAGTCTACATCCTTATAGTCAATATACGTAATATGATTGACGGTAAAGTAACATACCTTGCGGCGCCTTCCGCGCCCTCTCCGTATAGCCATTCGTTATGCACCTCCTGTTTTTCATATCCTGATTATTAGAATGGCAGATCGTCATCGGAGATATCGATCGGCTTACTGTCGTTTGCAAAGGGATCATCCACAGATGATGGGGCATTCTGATCCTGATGACCGCCGTCGCCGGCATTTTTCTGCCGGCTGGTGCCTTGCCCCTGCTGGTCCTGCCCGGCGAACGCGCGACCCGGCTGCGGAGCAGATTGAACAGCTCCGCCGCTGTTCCGTGCGCTTTTCGGTTCGAGGAACTGGACGCTGTCCGCCACGACTTCCGTGACATATACCCTGCGGCCTTCATTATTTTCATAATTACGTGTCTGGATTCGACCGTCTACGCCGGCCAAGCTTCCTTTTGTGAGGAAATTAGCCACGTTTTCAGCCTGCCGTCGCCAAACAACAATCGGGATAAAATCAGTTTGCCGTTCCCCCTGTTGATTTGTGAACGGGCGATCCACAGCGATGGTAAAACTGGTCACAGCTACGCCGTTAGGGGTATAGCGAAGCTCGGGACTTTTCGTCAGTCTGCCGACAAGTACAACTCGGTTAATCAACAGAATTCCCCCTATTTTCGCAACGTTTATTTTTTGGCTTCTTCAGGTTTGCGTTCATCTTTGACGATCAGGAAACGAACAACATCATTATCGATCTTTTCCAAACGATCGAATTCACTAACAGCCCGATTGTCTGCCGTAACGTACAGAACGGTGTACAGACCGGTATTCAAACCGTCGATTTCATAGGACAATCGCCTTTTGCCCATTTCCTTAACCTCATTAATTTCGGCGCCGTTATCCGTCAAAATCGAAGCCAATTTTTCTTTGGCGGATTTTTCTTTTTCTTCACCAAGATCCGGACGAAGAATATACATGATCTCGTATTTGCGCACGAATTTCACCTCCCTTTGGACTAAACGGCTCACATTGGAGCAGAGAGCAATTTTCTCACTCATAGTTATTAATAATATCATACAGCTAAAGTAATTACAAGATTTCACACATTAAATCGAAAATAAACGATGTCGCCGTCCTGCATTTCATAATCTTTCCCCTCCAGGCGGAGTCGGCCTTGCTCTTTTGCCACATTTTCCGATCCGGCTTGAATCAAATCGTCATAGGAGATAATCTCGGCACTGATGAATCCGCGCTCAAAGTCGGAATGAATAATTCCCGCTGCCTGAGGCGCTTTCGTTCCTCTCCGGAAAGTCCAGGCCCGAACTTCTTTTTCTCCGGCAGTAAAAAAAGTCGCCAGTCCGAGCAAATGATACGCTTTGGCAATGAGTCGATCAAGCCCAGAAGCGCTTAATCCAAGATCCTGGAGAAAGGCTTTCTTTTCCTCAGCAGCCAATTCGGCAATTTCCGATTCGATCCGTGCCGAGATCGCGATCATTTCCGCTCCGTCTTTTTCAGCATAAGCTTTAACCGCCCGGACGTGTTCATTTTGCTCCGGATCCACAATGTCGTCTTCGGAGGTATTGGCCACATAGAGTACGGGTTTCCGCGTTAAAAAATGGAACGGTTTAATGATTTGTTCTTCCTCGTCAGTTAAATCGACATGTCTGGCCGGTTTTCCTGTTTCAAATGCATCTTTCAACTTTTTTAACGCACCATATTCAATGATTGAGTCCTTATCTTTCTGTTTCGCCATCTTTTCTACGCGATCGATTCGCCGGTCCACCTGCTCAAGGTCGGCAAGAATCAATTCGAGATTAATGGTCTCAATATCATCGACCGGATCAATTTTTCCCGACACATGCGTAATATCTTTATCTTCAAAACAACGGACCACATGCGAAATTGCATCAACCTCGCGGATATTGGCTAGAAACTGGTTCCCCAGTCCTTCGCCTTTACTGGCGCCCTTGACTAGCCCGGCAATATCGGTAAATTCAAACGTTGTCGGAACCGTCCGTTTCGGATGATACATCGCCGTCAGCTGATCAAGCCGCGGATCGGGGACACTGACCATACCGACGTTCGGCTCAATGGTACAAAACGGATAGTTGGCCATTTCGGCACCCGCCTGCGTAATGGCGTTGAACAGTGTCGACTTCCCAACATTGGGAAGCCCGACAATCCCTGTTTTCAAACTCATAATTTCAATTCCCCACTTTCTTTTGTCCGGCTCATTTATCGTCAGGAAGGCCCGGACCTTTTTCAAGAACTTTTTTTATTTTTTTGCGAAATTCACTTCGAGGCATCAGCACGCTATGACCGCACCCGAGACATTTGATTCGGATATCAGCACCCACACGAATGATCTTCCATCGATTTTCGCCGCACGGATGCGGTTTCTTCATCTGCACAACATCATTCAAATCAAAAGCGATCTGCGGTCTGGTCATGGAATTCCTCCTTTTCAAGATGACAGGGATCGATCACGGCAAATGATCAAAACCGTGTTTTTTCTTTGAGAAACGGTTTCAGCCGATCGACCGGAACCCTGATCTGATCCATCGTGTCCCGATTGCGGATGGTCACCTGACCGTCTTCTTTGGAATCGAAATCAAAAGTGACGCAAAACGGGGTGCCAATCTCATCCTGTCGGCGATAGCGTTTGCCGATCGATCCGGTTTCATCATAAGCCACCGAGAATTCTTTGGCCAAATCGGCGTAGATTGTTTTGGCCTCCTCGCCCAACTTTTTAGAAAGCGGTAGGACAGCGGCCTTATATGGAGCTAATGCCGGATGGAAATGAAGGACCGTCCGTTCGTCGTTATCGTCGATTTTTTCGCGATCATAGGCTTCGCTTAAAAAAGCAAGCGTCACCCGATCCGCTCCAAGCGACGGTTCAACGACATAGGGAATGTAACGTTCTTGCGAATTTTGGTCAATATACTCAAGATCCTGTCCCGATACTTCCATATGCCGCCGCAAGTCATAATCCGTACGCGAAGACAGGCTCGACAGTTCGCCCCAACCGAACGGAAACAAATATTCTAGATCCGTCGTTGCGTTGCTGTAGTGCGGCAGTTCTTCTTTTTCATGGTCGCGAAGTCGCAGATGCTCTTCATCGACATTTAACGATTTGACCCATTCATAACCGAAACTGCGCCAGTATTGAAACCATTTTTTCTCTTCACCCGGTTTGCAGAAAAATTCAAGTTCCAGCTGTTCAAATTCTCTTGTCCGGAAGGTGAAATTTCCCGGTGTGATTTCATTGCGAAACGATTTGCCGATTTGGCCGATTCCGAACGGTATCTTTTTCCGCATCGTTCGCTGCACATTTTTAAAATTGACAAAGATCCCCTGCGCCGTTTCCGGTCGGAGATAGAGTTCGTCTTTAGCCGTCTCCGTGACACCCTGATAGGTTTTAAACATCAAATTAAACTGACGGATCGACGTGAAATCATGTTCGCCACATTCCGGACATTTGATGCCCCGCGACTCGATCAAATGCTCCATGGTTGGAAAATCCAAACCGTCAACCGGTCCGGGTAACTCTTCCCGCGGAATGTTTGCTTCAATCAGTTTGTCTGCTCGAAAACGAGCTTTACAATTTTTACAGTCGATCATCGGATCATTGAAATTAGCCAGATGTCCGGACGCTTCCCACGTCTTCGGATTCATCAGAATCGCGGCATCCAAGCCGACATTATACGGCGATTCTTGAACAAATTTCTTCCACCAAGCCTGTTTAACGTTATTTTTCAGTTCAACACCGAGCGGGCCGTAATCCCATGTATTGGCCAGGCCGCCGTATATTTCCGAACCGGGAAAAATAAATCCTCTTTGTTTCGCCAGCTTCACAATCTGTTCCATTGTCTTCTTCATTACCCCTACCCCTTTACAAATAAATAAGCTCTCATCCACCAGGCCAAGACGGCCTAGGGACGAGAGCTCTATGCTCGCGCGGTTCCACCCTAATTGACACAGGAAACGCCTGCATCCTCTTTTTTCAGATACGACTCACGAATGCCTTCTCCAAGATGCGGCTTCGCCGGGCTTCCACCATCCCCGTTCGCTGGTCGGCCGCAATGACTTGGCTACTTCTTTCGCTCATTGTCGAAAACACTTCATATGAAAAACAGTCTTATGTTTTTTAGTATAGCCTACACCGGTGAAAAAGAACAGGCTTTTTAGTGAATTTTTCCCTTCCCCATGCCGGCACGTATAGAAAAACGGAGCTGGACATATACTGTAGACAGCTGCAAAGGAGCGGAGGCTATGAATCTTAAATTTGGAAAAGTCGAAGCTGTTCATTCGCACTATTTTAATGCCGCCGATTGCGCCGGCATTGCGCGAAATATTCGGAAACTGTTATCCAAACGGTACGGTCCCATTGTTATTGTCTGCATCGGGACCGATCGTTCGACGGGCGATGCGCTCGGTCCATTAGTCGGCAGTTATTTGCATCATTTTTCACTGCCGAACACCTTCGTCTTCGGCACATTGGAACGTCCTGTGCATGCTGTTAACTTGCACGATACAATTGAGGCGATTGAAGCGGCTTATCCCGATGCATTTCTCGTCGCCGTCGACGCCTGTCTCGGCAGGCCACAAAATGTCGGGAAAATCTGTGTTTCCGAAGGGCCGGTTTCTCCGGGCGCAGGTGTTAACAAACAAATCGAACCCATCGGCAATATGAACATAACCGGCGTTGTAAATATCAGCGGTTTTATGGAGTATTCCGTTCTCCAGAGTACTCGTCTGCATTTCGTCATGGAACTGGCAACACGCATTGGTGATGCATTAGCGGATGCGCTTCTCTTTCGCAAATCGATCCACGATCGCCGCGGCAGTGAGCCGGCGGCCGATTCATCCTCATTCAAGAAATCCTTTTAAAGAGCAATCCGGTACCCATCAGCTTTATTTTTCATTGATTATCTCAAGAATTCTGTATAGATCATCCTCAGAATAGTAATCGAGAACAATTTTCCCTTTTCCTTTTTTGGAACCGGGTTTTACCACGATCGATGTCCCAAGTTTGTCACGTAAGTCATCGATTTTTTCTTTTAACTCGGCAGGCATAGTCCAGCTTTTCTTTTTCGATGTTTCACGTGGAACATGATGGTTCAATTTCTGAATGAGCGCTTCAAGTTGCCGGACATTCATTTGTTCTTGCAACACTTTATCCACCAGGTCTGTCATCTTTTTCTTTTCTTTTAACCCCAGCAGCGCTCGTGCATGTCCCATTGATAACTTTCCATCTTCGACCAGTTCGCATACCGCAGGCGGAAGTTGTAACAACCGAAGATGATTGGCAATATGCGGTCTGCTGACACCCAGTTTTTTTGCCAGCTCTTCCTGCGTCAAATTTAAACCTTTCATCAGCTTTTTATAAGCATCGGCTTCTTCGATTGGATTAAGATCTTCGCGTTGAAGATTTTCAATCAACGCAATCTGCATCATTTCGCGATCGGTCAATTCCTTAATAACAACCGGTACTTTGCTCAAGCCGGCTAGTTTTGCCGCCCGGAATCGACGCTCTCCGGCAACAATATCATACCCCTTAATGCTTTTTCGAACGACCAAAGGCTGAATAATTCCGTGCTCCTTAATCGAGCGAGCCAACTCATTGAGCTCTTCTTTATTAAAATTTTTTCGCGGCTGATACGGATTCGGCTTCAACTGTTCAAGGCCGATGCTTTCGGAGGCATTGTCCAGTTCATCGGAAAAAGCGGTAGGAAAGAACGCATCTAATCCTTTGCCCAATGCTTTAGTCACTATTCATCACTTCCTTCGCGAAGTCTAGATACACTTCGGCGCCCTTCGACCTTACGTCATATTTGATAATCGGCAAGCCATGACTCGGTGCCTCGCTCAATCTGACATTGCGCGGAATAATCGTATGAAACACGTGATCCTGAAAATATTTTTTTACTTCCTGAATCACTTGCAACCCAAGATTGGTCCGGGCGTCGAGCATTGTCAAAAGGACACCTTCGATCGCCAGATGATGATTCAAATGTTTCTGCACAAGCCGAACCGTATTCAACAACTGACTAAGGCCCTCCAGTGCGTAATATTCGCACTGCACCGGAATAATGACCGCATCGGCCGCCGTTAATGCATTGATCGTTAACAATCCGAGCGATGGCGGGCAGTCGATGATAATGTAGTCATATGTATCTTTTACCTTATCAAGCGCCCTTTTTAAGCGTGCTTCGCGCTGAATAGTCGGAACCAATTCAATTTCCGCGCCCGCCAGTTGAATCGCCGAAGGTAATACATCCATATTATCCATCGCCGATTTTTTCAAAACATCCTTGACTTCCGTTTCTTCCACTAAAACATCGTAAACGCATTCATCGACTTCGCCACGATCGACACCCGCACCGCTCGTAGCATTCCCCTGAGGATCTATATCGACAAGCAGCACTTTACAACCGAGATCGGCCAAACAGGCACTAAGGTTGACGGCCGTCGTTGTTTTGCCAACGCCGCCTTTTTGATTGGCAATTGCCAGTATCTTGCTCACAACTTCACCCACTCTCAAGCTTCACTTACGTTTCCTATTTTATCATGAATAGCTGATCGATAGCTGTCATTCGCGAATTCCGTGAAAAAGAAAAAGGACATCCATGTGAATCACACGATATCCGCCACGTTTAATACGTCACAATCACTTTTTCTTGGGAATACGAATGACAAACTGATAAAAGTCACCCAGATCCGCTTCCTCTGTGTCAATCGATAGTCCCGTATCCGAAACCATATGCACAGATTGCCTGATCGTATTGACTGCAATTCGTGTATCGCGACTCAGTGACAGTCGTCTGGATTTTTTCTTTTCCTGCGAGTGGTTGTCGAGTAGCTTGCGCACACGATCTTCAGTCTGTTTAACGTTCAACTGTTTCTTAATGACTTCTTGTAATAATTTTTCCTGCTTATTTTGGTCCTTCAGCATAACGAGAGCCCGTGCGTGTCGCTCACTGATTTTTTTCTCAAGAATAGCGCTCTGGACCGCCGGAGGGAGCTTCAGCAGTCTCAATTTATTTGCAATAGTCGACTGCCCTTTGCCAAGTTTTCGGGCCAGTCCTTCCTGAGTCAAACCATGAATATCAATTAATCGGGCATAAGCCATGGCCTCCTCGATGGCCGTCAATTCTTCGCGCTGCAGATTTTCGATCAGTGCCAGCGACGCCGTTTGATCATCGTCAAGTGACTTAACGATCGCCGGTATTTTTTTTCGTCCCAGATACTTACACGCCCGCCAGCGGCGTTCACCGGCAATGATTTCAAAGTGATCGCCAAGCGGACGGATCACAATCGGTTGAATCACGCCGTGCGATCGAATCGTCGAAGCGAGTTCATGTAATTTCTCTTCATTAAAGACGGAACGCGGTTGATACTGATTGGGAACGATTTTTTCAACCGATATTTCCTGCACACGATCTTCATCGTCGCTTGGCGGTATCTTCGAATCATTTTTTGCAGCGCCGCCTTGATTAAAAAAATCCGATAAAGAGTGCTTCATTAATCACACCCCCCTATGCTGTCTGATCCCATATTCACTATTTCGCGATCATTGTGTCGAAATCCTCCGGTATGTTTCACGTGAAACATGCGTTCAACCCTTCTTTGGGCATTATAGAGGTTTCCTGACGGGTGTGCCAGGCTTTCTCGGATATTTTATCGGCGATAATCCGGTTTTTTCAATAACCAGCAGCGATCGTCCGCCCATTCCAAATGGCAATTCCAATTTTTCTTGGCGACGGAAGCTGCCGCCGAGTATTTGAATTGCCCGGCCGGCCTGTTTAATTTCATTTTCCACGTTCGGACCTTTCATCGCAATAAACAGGCCGCCACGACGAAGCAGCGGAAGACAATATTCACTTAGAACCGATAAACCGGCCACTGCACGAGCCACAACGATATCAAAATGTTCCCGATAGGATTTTTGCTGGGCAAATGTCTCCGCCCGTTCATGAATCAGCGAAATATGATTAAGCTCTAGCTTTTGTACCAGTGCCTGTAGAAAAGCTAATCTTTTTTGCAAAGAATCAACAATGGTTAACTCAATACCGGGATTGACGATTTTCAGAGGGATTCCCGGAAAACCCGCCCCCGATCCGACATCACAAACTTTTTTCCCCTTCGAGAAGGGAAAGTAAATTGACGGTGTGATCGAATCATAAAAATGTTTGACAGCGACTTCCTGTTCAGCGGTAATCGATGTCAGATTTATCCGCTTGTTCCACTCAATCAGCAAGCGATAATAGTCACTAAATTGTTCACGTTGAACAGATGAAAGCGACAGACCCAGTGGTTCAAATAGTATATCCAGATTGTCCATAGCATCCTCCGACCAAAATAAGATCAGCCTGTCCGCCCGGCCAGTTTCCCTTGCTGAAGATAGATAAGCAGGACGGCAATATCACTTGGGTTAACACCGGAGACGCGCGAAGCCTGGCCGACCGAAATCGGACGAACTTGATTGAGTTTCTGACGCGCTTCAATGGCCAGTCCCGCAATGGATTCATAGTCAATATCTTGAGGCAGTTTTTTTTGTTCCATACGTCTCATTTTTTCAACTTGTTGAAGCTGCTTATTGATATAACCTTCATATTTAATCTGAATTTCCACTTGCTGAGCAACCTCATCCGGAATACGCCGGCCATTATCGGGAAGCAATGAAGCAACGTCACGATAATCAAGCTCAGGGCGCTTCAAAAGCTGGGCCGCTTTTACGGCCTCTTTTATCGGAGCCGCGCCTTTTTTTCTCAGCAGCGCCTCGACGTCCGGTTCCGGACGAATCGCCGTTTTGTCAAAACGCCGTTTCTCTTCCTCGATTAATTGTTTTTTCCCCAGAAAACGTTGATAACGCTCAGTTGAAATCAGGCCGATTCGATAGCCGAGTTCCGTCAATCTAAGGTCAGCATTATCGTGTCTCAACAGCAAGCGATACTCGGCGCGTGAGGTTAGCAACCTGTACGGCTCACGAGTTCCCTTAGTGACCAGATCGTCGATCAGTACGCCGATATAGGCTTGCGAGCGATCAAGGATGACCGGTTCCTTGCCGAATACCTTTCTAGCTGCATTGATCCCGCCGATCAATCCCTGCCCGGCAGCTTCCTCATAGCCGGATGTTCCGTTAATCTGTCCGGCAGTGAAGAGCCCGGCAACCTTCTTCGTTTCCAGCGACGGCCATAGTTGTGTCGGCACAAGCGCATCATACTCGATCGCATAACCCGGACGCATCATCTCGGCATGTTCAAGTCCGGCAATCGTCTCGAGCATTTTCCTCTGAATCTCTTCCGGCATACTCGTAGAAAGTCCGTCCACATAGACTTCTTTTGTCTCTCTTCCTTCCGGTTCAAGAAACAACTGATGTCTGTTTTTATCACTGAAGCGAACGATTTTCGTCTCAATCGACGGACAATATCGCGGTCCGGTTCCAACAATCGCACCGGAATAAATCGGCGATCGGTCAAGGTTTTCCTGAATAATCCGATGTGTTTGCAGATTGGTATACGTGAGCCAGCAAGGAACCTGATCTTTAAGAAAATCACGGGTATCATAGGAAAACGCCAGAGGGCCGTCGTCACCCGGCTGAATTTCTGTTTGCGAATAATCGATCGTTCGACCGTTCACTCTCGGCGGTGTGCCGGTTTTAAAGCGAACAAGATCAAAGCCAAGCGATCTTAAACTATCGGATAGCTTAACGGACGGTCGCATATTATTCGGGCCACTTTCGTATTCAAGCTCACCGATAATGATTTTTCCTTTTAAATAAACCCCGGTTGTCAAGACAACCGCTTTCGCCCGATACACAGCGCCGGTAGCAACGACGACGCCTCGGCACACGCCGTCTTCAACAATCAACCGTTCGACCATGCCCTGACGCAAGGTGAGATTGTTCGTTTCTTCAATCGTCTGCTTCATCGCCCGCTGGTACAGCTGTTTATCGGCCTGCGCGCGTAAGGCACGCACCGCCGGTCCCTTTCGCGTGTTCAGCATCCGAATCTGGATGGCTGTTTTATCGATATTGTGACCCATTTCACCGCCGAGGGCGTCTACTTCGCGGACAACGACGCCTTTTGCCGGTCCGCCGACAGATGGATTGCACGGCATAAAGGCAACGCCTTCCAAACTAATGGTCAGCATCAACGTTTTCGCACCCATTCTCGCAGCGGCCAGTCCCGCTTCGCACCCGGCATGACCGGCGCCGACAACAATGACATCGTAGCTGCCGGCCTGATATTCTTTCATCTTTTCCCCTCCTGAATCCGCCATATTTTAATTATAAAGCTATAAAAGCATTATTTCCCAAGACAAAACTTTGAAAACAATTCATTAATGAGATCATCGGAAACTGTATCGCCGACAATTTCGCCAAGGAGATCCCATGCCCGTTTTATATCGATCTGCGCCATATCCACCGGTATGCCCCTCTCCGTTGCATCAATTGCGTCGGAAAGCGCATTTCTTGCCTTTTTCAATAAAACAATATGGCGAGTGTTGGAAACAGGCGGCGCAGCGCCGGCAGAAAGGCCGTTGCTGAAAAACAACTTGGCAATTATTTCTTTCAGTTTATCCAAACCGCTATCATTGGCCAGCGATGTTTTGACAATCGGATGGTCCGCCGCCAATGTCTTTATTTCGTCGGTCGACACTATCTGCGGAAGATCCGTTTTATTTAATACAATGATTGCCGGCACCCGGTCGATCATTTGAAAAAGCAGACGGTCATCTTCAGTCAGCCGTTGATGAGAATTAATCAATAGTAAAATCAAATCTGCGGATTTCAACGCTTCTCGGGAACGATCAACACCAAGCTTCTCAACCAGATCCGTCGTTTCCCGTATGCCGGCCGTATCCGTCAGTTTCAACGGAATGCCGCGGATATTGATATATTCTTCAATCACATCGCGTGTCGTTCCGGGAACATTGGTGACAATCGCCTTATTTTCATGAATTAAATGATTCAACAGCGAGGATTTACCGACATTTGGCCGTCCGATGATCACTGTCGATAATCCTTCGCGAAGTATTTTCCCCTCGCGGGCCGTCGAAAGAACGCGATCGAGCTGGCGGCGCACTGCTGCGGCCTTCTCTTTCAAAAGACGATCGGTTACAACTTCCGCATCATCATATTCGGGATAATCAATATTTACCTCAACCGCGGCGAGGATATCGAGCAGCTGCTTACGCAGGTCACGCACGAGACTTGCCAAATGTCCTTCCATCTGATTCATGGCAGTGTCCATCGCCCGATTCGTTTTGGCGCGAATCAGATCCATGACTGCTTCCGCCTGAGAAAGGTCGATTCGTCCGTTTAAAAAGGCACGTTTCGTAAATTCACCAGGCTCGGCCATTCGTACACCTTCCTGATCAAGTACAAGCTCCAATACCCGATTGACACTGCGCAAGCCGCCATGACAATTAATCTCGACGACATCCTCGCGTGTAAAAGTTTTCGGCCTTCTCATCACCGCTACCATTGCCTCTTCAATGATTCGGCCACTTGCCGGATCAACAATTTTGCCGAAATGAATCGTGTGGCTGTGAACTTTTGTCAGCGGTCGTTTTCCCTTGAACAGCCGGTTTGCTACAGGAATCGATTGCGGCCCGCTCATACGGACAATACTGATCGCTCCTTCGCCGATCGGTGTTGAGATCGCGGCTATGGTGTCCTCTTCAATCATCCGGATCACCTCCCTTCCCCAATTTCTCACGAATCCGTATATCAATCTGCCGAACTATTTTTAGCCTTGAACCACAGAATAGCATATCACAGGTACAAAAACGAAAGGACATTCCGCGGCGGCGCTGTCAACTAAACTTGTCCTGATAACAAAAAAGCGCGCCCGGGCGTGCTTTCTACTTAATCAACTCACTCCGACCGTTCCCCGACTCCGCGAGGCAACTGCCGATTGCATCCTTATTTTATTTTGGCGAATGCCATGCAGCTCTCCAGCTTATTTCTTCCTTTTGGCGGATTTCTTTGCCGGAGTCTTCTTTGCGGAACTTCCGGTACCCTCTTCCACCGTTTCCTGTTTTTCATAGATAACGTACGTTTGGAATATATTAAAAATATTACCGATAACCCAATACAACGCCAGTGCAGATGGGAAATAAAAAGCCGGAATCGCGATCATGATCGGAAAGATATACGTCATCATCGCCATCTGCGGATTCGAATTTCCCATCCGTCCGACCATGATTTTCTGCTGAATATAGGTCGTCAAACCGGCAAGAACTGGCAGGATGTATAAATGATCAGGCTGAGCCAAATGGAACCAAAGAAACGCAGGCTGCGCGCTCAAAACGTCTTGATTCATCCGCATGATTGCCTGATATAACGCCAACAATATTGGCATTTGGATCAAAAGCGGCAGACAGCCGGAGAGCGGATTAACATGGTACTCCTGAAAAAGTTTCATCTGCTCTTCTTGCAGCTTTTTTTGCGTATTTTGATCTTTGGAACTGTATTTTTTCTGCAATTCCTGAATCTTCGGCTGCAATTTCTGCATAGACTGCGAACTTTTAACCTGTTTGGCCATCAGTGGAAGCAAAACAAGCCGAATAATAATCGTCGTCACGATTATTGAGATGCCGTAGTTATTCCAGCAGTATTTGGCAACATTTGTGATAAACCAAGCAAGAGGAAAAACAAAATAATGGCTCCAGAAGCCCGGCGAATTTGCATTGATCGGCTCATTCACATTCGAACAGCCGGCCAGTAATATGACAAGGCCCGCAAGCAGACCGACTCCAACAATTCGTTTACGCAAAACGTTACCTCCTCGATCAGTCCGAACGACGTGCATCATGGCTGCGAATGCCGCGATCTGTTTTCTCGGGAACCGGATCATATCCCCCCGGATGAAACGGCTGGCATTTCAGCAGACGACGGACCGTCAGCCAGCCCCCCTTAAACACGCCAAAACGTTTCAGCGCTTCTGCAGCGTACTCCGAGCAAGTCGGATAGAAACGACAAGACGGCGGCGTAAAGGGAGAAATACATTTTTGATAGATCCGAATGAAAAAAATGAAAATCCACTTCATTTTTCCGCTTCCTTATAACGAGGCCTTTCGACTACACCCGTTTTTTTCAATACATGGATCAGGCTCCCCCGCATTTCATGATGGGACATCGTTCGCACCGGACGACGTGAGATAATCACATAATCGTAGCCAGGTACAAGGTTGCTCTCAAGTTCTCGGAAAATTTCCCTTACATGACGTTTGATATGGTTACGCATAACAGCGTTACCCATTTTTTTACTGACCGACAATCCTAATCTGGAGTACGGATGCGCCGGATTTTTCCATAAATAGATAACAAACTGCCGGTTGGCAAACGATTGTCCTTGTTTGAAAACGACCTGAAAGTCCTTATTTTTTTTTAATCTTTTCATTGCCTTCATGTTGTCCCTCCGTAGCGGGACCTCCCCTGCCGCATCCCGCCGAGTCGGCTCCGGGAATGTTGGATACAATGTATTATCATCATGCACCGGTTTTTCAAAAAAAAACCACTGCTTTCACAACAGTAGCCTTTAAGCGGACAGAATTTTTCTTCCCTTGCGACGACGGTTGGCCAATACCTTACGACCATTGGCAGTTGCCATCCTCGCCCGAAAACCATGGACTTTTTTTCGGCTGCGATTATTGGGCTGATACGTACGTTTCATAGTTATACACCTCCTCTGCACTATAATTTCATTAAACGAATCAGCAAAGAAAAACCAGTCTGATTAATTATAAGCATATCCAATCAATAAGTCAATTCAGTCAATACCCGCGCGAATTTCCTCCACCGAGAAATATTTTATACAAAGATACTCCGCCTAATTTCCCCTGTAAATAATCCTGTGGACAAATTCTCTCTTTTTTTCTGCTTTTTCCACCAGTTGTCGACAAGTTTTGAACAAATCATCACATTGTGACTATCTTTTCTGTGCACAAATTATCCACAGTGGATAATTTGTCGGTCATTGCTAAAGCGCCTGTTTTTTGATATGATCGTAGTGCATAATTTGTGGACAAGTATGGGCTTTTCCAGAGTTATCCACTGCTTGTGAATAACTCTGTGGATAGCTGTTCACAGTTGTGAACAGACTTGTCCACAATTAACCATATATTGTTGATAACTCCTCCTTTCAACGATGTCCAAGCCATTCTATCGTGCATTATGATGTGGATAGTTTTCATACATGTGCCAGACATCGTTCAGGTAATTTAAATAGACAAACTTCCGTACCGGTCCAGTACAGGTTATCGCCGAGACGGAGAGAACCTTTATGCCTCGAAACAGCCGGAGGCGTTGTCAATGTAACATTGGTCTGCTCAACTTCGTTACGGGTACTTGCTTCTTCAATCTGCCTGCGAGGAGACTTTTTTATTGTTTGAAAAAAGCATGACCGCGACTTGAAAGAACCAGTATCCCGACGCGAACGTATTGAAGCAAGGAGGATCAAGGAACGTTGAATAATCTTGATGAAATATGGAATCAATCATTATCGATGATTCAGAAAAAACTCAGTAAACCAAGTTTTGAAACCTGGCTGAAAGAAACAAAAGCAAAGTCTGTCAACGGGCAAACAATGGTTATTAGCGTCCCTAACGAATTTTCCCGCGATTGGCTGGCAGGACACTACGCCAATTTAATTTCCGACATATTATTTGAGATCACCGGCGTACGGTATGTCGTGCAATTTGTTATCTCGTCGAAATCTTTCGACAGCAG
This sequence comes from uncultured Sporolactobacillus sp., assembly GCA_900543345.1. Lineage (GTDB taxonomy): Bacteria > Bacillota > Bacilli > Bacillales > Sporolactobacillaceae > Sporolactobacillus. Next base: position 16,975 of record UQRJ01000007.1, read on the forward strand.
AACCAAATCGCCTCTGCAGAAGGAAAAACGTTCCGTTCGTTCAAGTCCGAAAAAACTCCCTGAGCAACCGGCACCGGCAAGTAAACAAACGAGCGGAAGACGACCCGAAGAAACAAATAAATACAACAGTATGCTGAATCCAAAAAACACGTTTGAAACATTTGTCATTGGTTCAGGAAATCGTTTTGCTCATGCTGCTTCGCTGGCAGTCGCCGAATCACCGGCCAAAGCTTATAATCCGCTATTCATTTATGGAGGCGTGGGGCTGGGAAAGACGCACCTGATGCACGCCATCGGCCATTATGTCATCGAACACAATCCGGCTGCACGCGTCGTTTATCTTTCTTCGGAAAAATTTACCAACGAATTTATCAACTCGATCCGCGACAATAAAACGGTTGAATTTCGTAATAAATACCGCAGCGTCGATGTCCTGCTGATCGACGACATTCAGTTTTTAGCGGGAAAAGAACAGACGCAAGAGGAATTTTTTCATACGTTCAATGCCCTCCATGAAGAATACAAACAAATCGTCATCTCCAGCGACCGCCCGCCAAAGGAAATTCCGACCCTGGAGGATCGCTTACGTTCTCGTTTCGAATGGGGATTAATCACCGACATTACTCCGCCCGACCTGGAAACACGGATAGCGATCCTGCGTAAAAAAGCCAAAGCGGAGGGGCTTGATATTCCCAACGAAGTGATGATCTACATCGCCAATCAGATCGATACAAATATTCGTGAACTGGAAGGCGCCTTAATCCGCGTCATCGCTTACTCATCGCTGAATAATCAGGATATCAACGTCGACTTGGCCGCCGCTGCGCTGAAAGATATCATTCCGTCGTCACGGCCGAAAACCATTACCATTCAGGATATCCAGAAAGCCGTCGGCGACGAGTACCGCCTGAAGCTCGAAGATTTCACATCCAAGCGCCGGACTAAATCGATTGCCTTCCCGAGGCAGATTGCCATGTACCTCGCCCGTGAACTCACCGACTTTTCCCTGCCGAAAATCGGCGAAGAATTTGGCGGCCGCGATCACACCACCGTCATCCATGCTCACGAAAAAATAACCAAGCAATTATCATCCGATCATGAATTGCAGCAAAAAGTCAACGGTCTGATCGATCGGCTTAAAGCGCCGGTTAAAGCACGCTAGATCTTATCCACATAGCGGTGCATAGGTGGCTGAAGCCGCAGCAAATTAAGCACAAGTTATCCACTTGTTGATAATTCTTTTTACGCGCGATGGTTCCACTTATCAACATATTCACGCGTTCTATTACTATGACTATTATTTTTAATTACTTAAAATAAATATATGGGGGCGTAATCATGCAAGAAACACAAAACGAAAACAATCACTCGGCACTCAAAATGAGTTTAAATGTACAAAAAGATAAATTGGCCGAAGCGGTTAACCATGTCATGAAAGCCGTTTCGGCAAAAACGACGATCCCTATTCTAACCGGCATTAAACTGACGGCCGGTAGCGACGGACTCATCCTGACCGGCAGTAATTCCGACCTTTCGATTAAAGCCCGCATCCCGCTCACCGAAGAAGATGAGGAAAACGCCGTCGTCCATGCTCCCGGCAGTATTGTTCTGCCTTCGCGTCTTTTTTCCGAAATGGTTCGCAAGCTTCCGGCCGCCGAGGTCGCCATTGAAGTCGACACGCGTCTAATCGCCAAAATTACATCCGGACAGTCAGAATTCAATTTGAACGGACTCGATCCCGATGAATATCCGAATTTACCTGTCGTTGACGAAAAGGATGCCTTCAGCATTCGAAAAGATCTGCTGAAAGACATCATTCGTCAGACTGTTTATGCCGTGTCGGCTACCGAAACCAGGCCGGTTCTAACCGGTGTCAACTGGATCTTAAAAGCCGGTTCGCTCGAGTGCGTGGCGACCGATAGCCATCGTCTGTCGCAACGATCGGTAAATGTGGAAAATAATCGGAATGAAGAGACGCGTGCGCTCGTCATTCCCGGCGCGAGCTTAACCGAGTTAGAAAAAATCATCGACGATGACGGCGATCAAATGGTTGATATCGTTATGTCTTCCAATCAGATCCTTTTTAAATTCGGCAATATACAATTCTACTCACGATTGCTTGATGGAAAATATCCGGACACAAGCCGATTGATCCCCACCGACAGTAAAAGTGAAATGGTCGTCGATACGGCGCAGCTCTATCACTCCATTGACCGAGCGTCGCTACTGGCCAGAGAAGACCGTAACAACGTCGTCAAACTGCGTGCCGATAATAAAAATATTGAAATTTCTTCACAATCGCTGGAACTCGGACGCGTTTTCGAAACATTTCAGGCCGATGAATTCACAGGCGATCCCGTACGAATTTCTTTCAGTGCGAAATTCATGATGGATGCGCTTGGCAGGATTGACGCAGAGCGTGTCAGAATCTATTTTATTGGCCCCATGCGTCCGATTATCATTCGACCGGTCGGCGATCAGCAGATTCTGATGCTCGTTCTGCCGATCCGGACTTTCTGAAAAGATGAGGCAAAAACATGAAAACGATCTTCATTCATGGCAACGCTAATTACATCACCCTCGGTCAGCTGCTGAAACGTGTCGGCGTGATCGGAACCGGCGGGCAGGCCAAATTTTTTCTGAAAAACACGGCTGTATGGGTAAACGGCACAGCGGAAACACGCCGCGGGAAAAAATTACACGAAGGCGACCGGATCAAAATAGATGGTGCGGGGGAATTCCTGATCGCCCGTTCATAAAGGGGGGACGCCCCGTTTGAAGTTAAAATCAATCGAACTGGTTAATTTTCGTAACTATGATCGGCTGTCGCTTTCTTTTTCCGCGCCAATCAACGTGTTCGTCGGCGAAAACGCGCAAGGGAAAACTAATCTTCTGGAAGCGATTTATGTCCTGGCAATGGCAAAATCGCCCAGGACATCCCACGATAAAGAATTAATCAAATGGGATGCAGATTATGGTAAAATAAAAGGTATCATCAACAAAGGCAGCCAATCTGTTCCGCTGGAGCTGATCATTTCCGCACAGGGGAAAAAAGCGCGCGCCAATCACTTGGAAAAAAGAAAATTGAGTGATTACATCGGCCTATGCAATGTCGTGATCTTTGCCCCGGAAGATCTCGCCCTTGTCAAAGACGGCCCTGCTCGGCGGAGACGATTCATTAACATGGAGATGGGACAGATTGCTCCGGTCTATATCCACACGCTGAGTGAGTATCAGAAAGTCCTGCAGCAAAGGAATGCATTGCTTCGCCACCTAAGGCTAAGCGGCAAAAAAGCAGGGCCGCTTTTAGATATCCTAACGGAAAAGTTGATTGAACTCGGTGCCGAGATCGTCAACAAACGGCGCAAGTTTGTCGACCGCTTGAATGAATGGGCCGCTCCGATCCACAGAGAAATAAGCCAAAACCGGGAACGCCTCCGACTTATTTATCGTTGCTCGGCACAAGGGGTATTAGAAGACGGCGATCCGTCAAAAATAGTAATAGCTTACCAGGACGATTACCGCAGGCTGAAACAACGGGAGATCGACAGGGGGGTTACCCTGCTTGGACCGCAGCGCGACGATCTGGAATTCCGGGTCAATGATCGCCGGGTACAGACATTCGGATCTCAGGGACAGCAGCGGACAGCGGCTCTATCTGTGAAACTAGCTGAGATTGAACTGATTAAGCATGAAGTCGGTGAGTACCCGCTGCTACTGTTAGACGATGTGCTGAGTGAACTGGACGATATTCGGAAAACACATCTGCTCGGCGCTTTCAGGCAAAAAGTACAGACGTTCGTGACGACGACGTCGGTCGACGGACTGGATCGAAAATTGCTCGAAGGCGCCGCCCTTTTCCGCATTCATGAAGGAAAACTAGAATCGGTAAAAACGGAAAAATGAACCGATCAAGGGCAATCGGCGCTTTTCTTTTTTCTCCGCGGCCATCCGAAAAACGATCGGCAATAGTCCGAATACGGATACTGAAAAGATCCGATGATGTCAAGTTAGGTGGGTTATCATGAACAAGCAAAAACAACTAAAACAAAGTTACGACGCGAGTGAAATTCAGGTCCTGGAAGGACTGGAAGCTGTTCGCAAGCGGCCGGGTATGTATATCGGCACGACGGGGGAAAAAGGACTCCACCACCTTGTCTGGGAAATTGTCGACAATTCAATCGATGAAGCGCTTGCCGGGTTCTGTCACCACATTCAGGTCATCATTGAAAAAGACGGCGGCGTGACGGTAATGGATGACGGACGCGGTATTCCCGTGGACATTCAAAAAAAGGTCGGCCGGCCGGCGGTGGAGGTCATCCATACCGTACTGCATGCCGGCGGAAAGTTCGGCGGCGGCGGTTATAAAGTCTCCGGCGGACTGCACGGTGTCGGCGCATCGGTCGTCAATGCATTGTCGACGACCATGTGGGTCAAAGTCTACCGCAACGGTCATGTATACTATCAGGAATATCATCGCGGCAAGCCGGCAATGGATTTAAAGATCATCGGCGATGCCGACCAGACGGGGACGACAACGCATTTTATTCCCGATCCGGAAATTTTTAAAGAAACGACGCATTTCGATTATGAAACGTTGCGTGTGCGTATCCGTGAATTGGCGTTTCTCAATAAGAATATTCGTATCTCGATCGAGGACCGGCGCGGTGACCAGCCGCGAAAAGAAACATTTCATTATGAAGGCGGGATTCGTGAATACGTCCAGTTTCTGAACCGCTCCAAAGACGTTTTGCATGAACCGATCGATCTGGAAGGCGGACAGGACGGTATTCAGATCGAGATTGCCATGCAGTATAACGACGGGTTTACCAGTCAGATTTATTCGTTTGCCAACAATATTCATACGCAGGAAGGCGGAACGCACGAGTCCGGTTTTAAAGCAGCACTGACTCGCGTCATTAATGACTATGCACGAAAAAATCAACTGATGAAAAATTCCGACTTGAATCTCTCCGGTGAAGATGTTCGCGAAGGATTAACGGCGATTGTCTCCATTAAGCATCCGGATCCGCAGTTCGAAGGTCAGACAAAAACCAAACTCGGCAATCCGGAAGTCCGGACAATTACGGACAGTCTGTTTTCCGAAGCGTTTGTCAAGTACCTGTACGAAAATCCGGACGTGGCCAGGCTGATTGTAGAAAAAGGCACCGTTGCCTCCAGAGCGCGCAGCGCCGCGAAGAAGGCACGGGAGCTGACTCGGCGCAAGAGTAGTTTGGAAAGTTCGTCGCTGCCGGGCAAATTGGCTGATTGCACTTCTCGGGACGCGAGTATTTCCGAACTGTATATTGTCGAGGGCGACTCGGCGGGCGGTTCGGCCAAGCAAGGGCGCGATCGGATGTATCAGGCTATCCTGCCACTGCGCGGTAAGATCCTCAACGTTGAGAAGGCGCGTCTGGATAAAGTACTTTCCAACGCCGAGATCCGGGCGATGATTACGGCACTGGGTACCGGCGTCGGTGATGAATTCAAATTGGAAAAAGCAAGGTATCACAAGATCATCATCATGACGGATGCCGATGTCGATGGCGCTCATATTCGCACCCTATTGTTGACGTTCTTCTATCGGTTTATGCGCCCGCTGCTGGAAAACGGCTATGTCTACATCGCACAGCCGCCGCTTTACCGCGTGCAATACGGTAAAACGCTCCAATACGCGTATGATGACCGAGAACTGGAAAAAATTCAACGGGAACTGCCGGCCAATGTCAAACCCGCGCTCCAGCGCTATAAGGGCCTCGGTGAAATGAATCCTGAACAGCTCTGGGAAACGACAATGGATCCGGAGAACCGCATTATTCTGAATGTCAATCTCGAAGACGCGATTGCGGCGGATCAGATTTTCGAAGTGCTGATGGGCGACAAAGTTGAGCCGCGGCGTGATTTTATTCAAGAAAACGCTGTATACGTCGAAGAAAAAGATCTCGATATTTGAAGAAGCGTTTCAATGCCGGCGCTACTATTTTTGTAAAAAGGAGGAACAGTGATGGCTGAAAATGATCAATCAAGAATTAGGCCGGTGGAAATCGGACAAGAAATGCGCAGGTCATACCTTGCCTACGCGATGAGTGTCATCGTCAGCCGCGCGATTCCGGACGTTCGTGACGGCCTGAAGCCGGTTCAGCGTCGCATTTTATACGCCATGAATGAGCTGGGCATCACTTCGGATAAGGCCTATAAAAAATCGGCGCGCATTGTCGGCGAGGTGATCGGCAAATATCATCCGCACAGCGACTCCGCCGTTTATGAGACGATGGTGCGGATGGCTCAGGATTTCAGTTACCGTTACGAGCTTGTTGACGGACACGGCAACTTTGGTTCGGTCGACGGCGATCCGGCGGCGGCGATGCGTTACACTGAGGCGCGGATGTCGAAAATTTCAATGGAAATGGTTCGGGATATCCGCAAGGACACCATTAATTTCCGACCGAACTACGATGACTCGGAACAGGAACCGATTGTGCTGCCCGCACGTTTTCCGAACATGCTTGTGAATGGTGCTTCCGGCATTGCCGTGGGGATGGCAACCAATATCCCTCCCCATCAGCTGGGCGAAGTGGTCGATGCGGTCCTCGCGCTGAGTAAAAATCCCGATATGACAATTGACGAACTGATGCAGTATATTCCCGGCCCGGACTTTCCGACCGGCGGCATCATCCTCGGCAGAGAAGGAATTAAACGAGCTTATCGGACAGGTAGAGGGTCGATTATTGTTCGGGCACGGGCGGATATCGAGGAACACCCGAGCGGCAAGCAGAGTATTGTTGTGACGGAGCTTCCCTATCAGGTCAATAAGGCTAAGCTGATCGAACGCATCGCCGAGCTGGTTAAAGAAAAGCGCATTGAAGGCATTACCGATCTGCGGGACGAATCCGATCGTCGGGGCATGCGGATGGTCGTCGAATTGCGGCGTGACGCCAATGCGAATGTGATTCTCAATAATCTTTATAAGCATACGGGAATGCAGACAAGCTTCGGCATTAATCTGCTCGCCCTTGTCGATGATAAACCGCAGATATTGACACTGAAACAATGTCTCCATTATTACTTGGTGCATCAGGAAACGGTCATTCGCCGCCGGACACAGTACGAACTGAAAAAAGCGCAAAACCGCGCTCACGTACTGGAAGGCCTGCGGGTGGCGCTCGATCATCTCGACGAAGTCATCACGCTCATCCGTCAGTCGAAGACGACGGATATCGCTCGTAACGGCCTGATGAACAATTTCTCCCTGAGCGAAATCCAGGCTCAGGCGATTCTTGACATGCGTCTGCAGCGACTGACCGGGTTGGAACGTGAAAAGATCGAGCAGGAATACGCCGATCTTGTCAAGCGGATCGCCGAACTCAAGGCGATTCTGGCCGATGAACAGAAAGTGCTGCATATCATTCGCAAAGAGCTGCGCGAGATCAAAGAGAAATATAATGATCAGCGGCGGACGGAAATTACCGTCGGTGAAAATTTGATAGAGGACGAAGATCTAATCGAAAAAGAAGACATCGTCATTACCGTTTCGCACCGTGGTTATGTAAAACGGATGCCGGTCAATACGTACCGGAATCAGAATCGCGGCGGCCGCGGCATTCGCGGGATGAAAACGAATGAGGACGACTTTGTCGAACACATTTTTCAGACTAATACCCATCATCATGTGCTGTTTTTTACAAATAAGGGCCGTGTATACCAATTGAAAGGGTATGAAATTCCCGAATTCGGACGCGATTCGAAAGCTGTCTCTTATACACATCTCCGAGCCCACGAGACCCTAAGACATCTCG
>UQRJ01000008.1 GCA_900543345.1 uncultured Sporolactobacillus sp.
ACGAGATGTCTTAGGGTCTCGTGGGCTCGGAGATGTGTATAAGAGACAGGACCGGCGGAAGTGCTCGGCCATGTTGCCGATGCGACGCTGCACTATGTCTCGATGGCCGGCGGCCGAGTGCTCGGCCGGCAGCAAGTGCCGGTAATGACCGAGCCACTGGCAGCTGCAGACGCAACCGGCGTATTGCTGATTCCCGGCGGTCGCGGCACACGAACATTGGTGAACGACGCTGCTTTTATCGCTAAACTCGGCCGTGCCGCGGCATCCTCGGCCTTTTGCCTGACGGTCTGCACCGGTTCGGCACTGCTGGCGCGGACGCCGTGCCTCAACGGCCGGCGGGCGACATCCAATAAGCGGGCGTTTGAATGGGTAAAAAAGATGAACCCGTCGGTTCGCTGGCTGGAGCGTGCCCGCTGGGTGCGTGACGGAAAATATTATACCTCTTCCGGCGTCTCGGCCGGCATCGATATGACGCTGGGCTTCGTTGCCGATCAACAAGGCGAACGGTCTGCGCTCGCTATTGCCCGCGGCATGGAATATGTTTGGAATGCCGACCGGACGAACGATCCATTTGCCAAAAACTGAATGACGCTGGCTGCTTGTGGGCGCTGCGGCGTGGACGCTGCGGGGTACATCTGCGCAAAGACGGCTATTTCGCCGCATTGTGTGAACAACGGCAGCCTTGCTGAAACTGGCCCTGCTTTGCGGCAAGAGTCGATCCAATAGCAAGGAAGTGATCCGGATGCTTCGGCTCATTGAACTGAACGCTGAATTAGCGGATGCCTATACGGATTATTTAGCGGAATGGCTGAACGCGGGCGAATGCATCGTCCCGGCCGGTTCGGACAAGGGCCCCATCTCCTATCGGCAATTTTTGCAGGCACTGGATGAAGAGAAAACGGCAGCCGCAACCCGACGCGGCTGGGTACCGGCCACATTATTTTTTTTGACGGATGAAACAGATCGTTTATACGGTGCGCTGCAGCTGCGGCACAAACTGAACGACGCGCTGCGCGATCTCGGCGGGCACATCGGTTACGGTGTCCGCCCTTCCAAACGTCACAAAGGTTATGCGACGCGGATGCTGGCACTGGCACTTGATCGAGCGCGTAAGCTGCGCCTGAGCCGCGTGCTGCTGACCTGCGACAAGCACAATATCGGCTCCGCCAGAACGATCATGAAGAATGGCGGCGTCTTGGAAAATGAAGTCCAACAAGCGACAAGAATAACTCAGCGATATTGGATCGAGCTGTGAGACCACATTTGGAGTGATTTACTTTGATCTCAACGATTGTATCCGCTGTTGCCTCTTTTATTGCAACGAGCATTGACTATGTGGTCATTTTGGTCGTCCTCTTTTCCGCCTATAAGCAGCAAAAAGGCGGGACTGCGCAAATAGCCGCGGGCCAGTATGCGGGAATGACGTTGCTGCTTGTTGTCAGCCTGCTCGCGGCGTTCGGCCTGATTCATGTGCCGCAGCGATGGGTGGGTCTGCTCGGCTTCGTGCCGATCTATCTCGGCCTGAAGGTCTGGTTCGGACGCGCAAACGGCGAGGAGGATAATGAAGGTAAAATAGCCGCCTCGACCCGCCGCTTCGGCAGTTTGTTTGTTAGCGTTGCGGTCGTGACGCTGGCGGCCGGCGGCGATAATCTGGGCGTCTATATCCCGCTGTTCGCGACACTGAATGTGACCGATTTGTTTGTGACGATCATTATCTACTACCTGATGGCGGCGATCCTGTTGATCTTCAGCCGCAGCCTGACCGCCGTCAAAGGTGTCGCGGAAATGATTGAGAAGTATGAACATCTGATCGTTCCCGTCGTTTTCGTCGCGCTCGGATGGATGATTCTGCTGGATAACGGAACGCTGGTGCTCTAAGTGAGAGAGGCGGCCTTTTGCTGACGGCACGTCGTTCCGGGAAGCGATCAGGCAGATGTTTTCTAATAGATGCGAGTGTTTCGCTATAATTTGTTTAGAAAAGGAGGTCGTTTATATGGCAAAAACGGTTTATATCGGAAAGAGCGATGTATCGACGATCAAGCTCGGTCTGGGTACGAATAAAGTCGGCGGTCATAACTTATTCAAAGGATTGGTAGACGCGGACGGTGCCGCGGTGGTCCGTACGGCGCTGAAAGCGGGGATTACGTTGCTTGATACGGCCTATATGTACGGGCTGGGCCGTTCGGAGGAGATCATTGGTGAGGTGCTTAAGAAGAACGGTAAACGCAGCGATACGGTGATCGCTACGAAGGCAGCGCAGGATCCGGATGACGATCTGAACATAAATAACCGCCCGGAATTTCTCAAAAAGGCGGTCGACGATGCCCTTGAACGATTACAGACCGATTACATCGATATTTTCTATATTCATTTTCCCGATGACGGGACGCCGAAAGCCGAGGCAGTGGGTGCATTGGCCGAAGCGAAAAAAGCGGGTAAAATTCGGGCGATCGGTGTGTCTAATTTTTCACCGGCACAGCTGAAGGAAGCGAATGCGGACGCTCTGGTGGACGTTGTCGAGAATCACTACAGTTTGGTGCACCGCCAGGCGGAAAAAGAGCTGTGGCCATATCTGAAAGACAACGACATTTCGTTTGTGCCGTACTTTCCGCTCGCTTCCGGCCTGCTGACGGGTAAGTATCATTCCGGACAGACGTTTACGGACGATCAATGGCAGGCGAAGAATCCGAACTTTCAGGGTGAACGTTACGCACACATCTTGCAGGCGGTCGAGCATGTGCGGAATTTGGCCGGCCGCCATCAGGCGACGGTCGCGCAACTGATTCTTGCCTGGTACATTGCCAATCCGGCAATCGGCGTCGTTATTCCCGGTGCGCGAAAAGCCGAACAGGTAGCAGCGAATGTTAAAGCGCTGAATGTGCGGCTCAGCGAAGATGATTATCGGCAGATCGATCGGTGGTTTGCCGCGTTCTGAGAACGGCCAAGGATAAGGATCTACATCGGGAAGCGGCAGTGCAGAAAATCGCATGGCTTGCCCTTGTGTAATATGTTTCTCGGTGGGTGAAATCCAACAAGTGATAGGGTAAAAACCCCGGCTGGACTTGGAGGAGAGCGTCAGGGGGCAAACGTGAGCGGTTCTCCATTGGATTGCACTGCTTTACAAACGATGCCTTTTTATTCTAAAATTAAGTTAATCAAATCAACGGAAGGGTGAACATCCGGGACGATGAAAAACTGATCCTGTTGTTGAAACAGTCGAAACGAAGGCGCAGCAAGCGGCGGCATTTTTCTGACCGCCTGTCTTCAAAACGGACTTTTTCAGAATAGGATCGGGTTTTCGGCGTTCGCGTGGGGAAGCTGGCTTTCTCGTGTTCATTCGCATGCATGCCCCCCTATTCTGAATATGGAACAGGGGGCATTTTAGTGTCCCCGAATTTTACAAAACGGGGATGAGCCGATGAGCTTATTGGAAGTGGTGCAATTAAGATACGATGTGAAAGGCCGTCCGCTGCTACAGGCGGAGCGGCTAAGCGTCGAAACGGGCGATCGGATCGGGCTGGTCGGACGCAACGGCGCCGGCAAGACGACGCTGCTGAATCTGTTGGCCGGGCGGCTGATGCCGACGGCCGGGCAGGTGATCCGCCATACATCATGCCGACTGTTGGCACAGCTGAAGCGGGTGGATCGGACGAAGAGCGGCGGCGAGGTAACGCAGGAGGCTATTCAAAAAGCACTGCTCGCCGATGCGGAAGTGCTGCTCGCCGATGAACCGACGACGAACCTCGATATCGATCACATCGAATGGGTGGAAAAAGCGCTGCGCCGGCGTCCGGGCGCGTTGATCGTTGTCTCGCATGACCGCGCCTTTCTCGATGCGCTGTGCACAACAATCTGGGAAATCGACAACGCGCAGCAAATCCGAGTCTATGCCGGCAATTACCGGGCCTACGCTGCCGCGAAGGCCCGCGAGCGGCGGGAGCAGGAACAAGCCTATGAAAATTACGTACGGAAGAAGTATCAATTGGAAGAAGCGTTGCGACTGAAAGAACGTAAAGCGCAGCGGGCGACGAGAAAGCCGAAAAATATCAATTTATCGGAGACAAAAGGCTCCGAACCCTACTTTGCCAAAAAGCAAAAAAAGTTACAGCAGACAGCAAAGGCTATCAAAACCCGCCTCGATAAACTGGAAAAAATCGAAAAACCTCTTCACACGCAGCCGCTTCAAATGAACCTGCCACATGCCGAGGCATTTCGGAAGCGGATCGTGCTGCGTGCCGAGCGGGTGTCCGCCCGCTTCGGCAAACGCGTCCTTTGGCAGCCGGTCAATTTTTTCATCCGTGGCGGCGATAAGCTGGCGATTATCGGCCCGAACGGCAGCGGCAAGACGACACTGCTGCGAAAAATCATCCACCGCGATCCGGGCATCAGCTATTCGCCGGCGCTGCAGATCGGCTATTTTCATCAGGACCTGTCGATTCTCGATGTGAAGAGGACGGTGCTTGAGAATGTTCGCTCGACTTCGAAGCAGGAGGAAACAGTGATCCGCACAGTACTGGCGCGAATGCATTTTTACCGCGATGATGTTGAAAAACCGGTCGGCGTGCTCAGCGGCGGCGAACGGGTCAAAGTCGCTCTCAGCAAAGTTTTTCTCAGCGATATTAATCTGCTGATGCTTGATGAGCCGACCAATTATCTCGACATGGAGGCCGTCGACGCGCTGGAGGTGCTGCTTGCCGATTATCCCGGCAGTGTACTGGTCGTCTCACATGATCGCCGCTTCATTGATCATGTGGCGTCGCGGCTGCTGGAAATTCGCGACGGAGCCATTCATGTCTTCGACGGTCCATATCGGCAATGGAAGAATCGTGGCAGTGTGGATCAAGCGGACCAGCGGCGGATCCTGCTCGACAACAAAATAGCAGCGGTACTCGGGCGACTGAGTCTCGAACCGTCGGAAGCACTGGAACAAGAATTCCAGCGGCTGCTGGCCGAGAAGAAGCGGTTGGAAAAACGCTGAGTGGGATTACGATATGATTGCCGCCGGCAGGAAGGCCAAATGCGTGCAGCGCAAAATTCGTAGGGCGGAGCGATCACTATTCGTAGGAAAATTCACTGCTCAGGGCAGAGGAATCGCCGTTGGCGGAGCGATATCACCGCTCGTGGCGTAGGAATCACCGTTGATGGAGCGACTATCACCGCTTGTGGCGTAGGAATCACCGTTGGCAGAATGAATATCGCCGTTCAGGCAGAGATAGGAATCGCCGTTGGCGGAGCGACTATCACCGCTTGTGGCGTAGGAATCACCGTTGGCGGAGCGACTATCGCCGCTTGTGACGTAGGAATCGCCGTTGGCGGAGCGACTATCACTGTTCAGAGTGGAGAAATCAACGTTGGCAAAGTAAATATCAACGCTTTGTGTTCTACAAGATCGACCGACGGCGGATTAGTGTTTTTCGGAAGGGGGAATAGCAAATGAAAAAATTAATTGTCATTAACGGGACAATGGGTGTCGGCAAATCGACAATCGCCAAAGTGGTTGCCGAACAACTTGAACCAAGCGTCTTACTCGATGGCGATTGGTGTTGGCAGATGCATCCGTGGCATTTTTCTGCGGAGAATAAACGGATGGTGCTGAACAACATTGTGTATTTGCTGAATGCCTTTTTAGCGAATTCGTCGTTTCAGTATATCATCTTCTGCTGGGTACTGCCCGATCTGGCGATTCTCGCGCAGATCCGTTCTCGCCTGCGCAGTGCATATATGTTGCAGCAGGTGACGTTGATTTGTTCCGAGGCGGCGTTGCAGGCGCATTTTAAGCGGCGTTCGGATGACTTCGCGGCGGCGTACGCGCGCATGGACGGCTACCGGAGAATGGCGACGCCGAAATTGGACGTGAGCCAATTGACACCCGAGCAGGCGGCGAGGCGATTGTTGCAGATCGTGAGTTGATCCGCGAGTCGGCAATAATTACAAGAACGCCAGCATCGCAATGAGTGGAATGGTCAGCAGTGATAACAGCGTTGAGGCGGTCATTAACTTGGTCGGGAATGCCTGGTCGTCGCTGTGCAGCAGTGCCAACAGGACGACAACGCCGGCAACCGGGCAGGCCGCCAGCAGCGTAACTGCCAATAACGCCGTTTGATTGACGCCGGCCGCACGCAGCAGCAAAATCGTCAGCAGCGGGATCAGCAAGTTACGCATGAAAACACCCGGCCAGATGCTCCGGTCGTTCAGTAGACTGAGCAGCGGCAGCACGGCGATCGAGTCACCGATCACGATCATGCTGAGCGGTGTGTTCAGTTGACTGATATAGGTGACGCCGCGAAGCAAAAACGACGGCAGTTTCACCGAGCCGAGAAACATGCCGAGGCCGACCAACACAGCGATGATGTTCGGGTTGAAAATATTTTTCAGCATCGTCTTCTGATTTGTTTTTTGCCCGTAGAGACCGATGCCGTGGGTCCAGCAAAACAAATTGAATCCGGCCAAATAGGTTGTCGCATAGAAAACACCGGGCGCTCCCAATACCGCACTGACCAGCGGAATACCCATGAATCCGGCATTGGCATAGGTTGTGGCAAATTTCAGCGCATGGCGCTTGCTGGCTATAGGGAAAAAATGCCGGCTGAAGATCAACTTCGCGGCGATAATTGAAATTATAAAAGTCAATGCCACGCAGAGAAAGGAAACGGCAAAGGCATGCAGCCGTCGCGGACTGAACGGCTGCTCAAAAGCGAGAATAATCACGCACGGTGAAACGATATAAAGCAGCAACCGGGTCATGTCCTTAGCACCGTCTTCATGGATCAGGTGCCACTTATGGGCAAGAAAACCGACGGCCATTAAGGCAAAAATCATCGTGACTTGGTTGGAAACGGTTGAAAATGACATCTCTATTCGCTGCTTTCCGGTCACTGAGACGATGGAATGAATAAAAAATAGCACAGATCCCTTTCGCTGTAAATGAGAATGAGGAAAAGCGCCGCCGCGTCGCGCCGATAAAGTGCAGTAGCAGACAAAAAGGGCCGAATCGCCATTGCGATCCGGCCTTTATCGTCTTCCCGTTATTTTTCAGCTTGTTGCAGCAGTTTGATCAGTTCGTTCCGACTTGTCCGCTCGCAGTAAGCCGGCGTTCCGTTCTGAAAGCGGAATCCTTCGTGCAGCGGGCCGGCATCGACGACATCGTAACCGATCGCATTGAGCAGCTCGGCAACTTGCCGTTTTGCCGCTGCATCGTCGCCGGCAATCGGCAAGGCGCGCCGCTGCGGATCGTCTTCCGGCCGTCCGTCGCGCGGAATATCCGAAGCAAAAATTGAATTGAACGCCTTGACGACGTGGGCCTGCGGGAAATGCGCGGCAGTCAGCTCACTTGTTGTCGTTGTGCCCTCGTCGAGTGCTTTGATCCGTCCGTCGCGCCCAGGATAATAGTTCATCGTGTCGATTAGTGTTTTTCCCGCCGTACCTTCTGTCGGTAGCTTCGACAGCGCATAGAGCGGCACGGTTACCACCACCATATCGCCTGCTTGAGCCGCTTGCTCGGCGGTGGCCGCTTTTGCTTTCGGCCCCAGCTCACGAACCAATCCGGCAAGCGTTTCCGGCCCGCGCGAATTGGACATGATGACGGAATAGCCTGCTCGAATCGCACTTGTCGCAACCGCTTGTCCGATATGGCCGCTTCCGATAAATCCGATTTTCATTATGATCACACTCCCTTGCGCCTTCAGTGTAGCATGTGTACCCAATGAACGTCGAGCGATGAAGCGCGGAACCGGTCCGCGCCTGCAGCCGCACACACAATTCTGTTCTTAACCGGGAGAGAATCGATCCCATCGCTTGCTAACTTAATCCACGTCCGGTCACGGCGATATGTTTTAGGTCGCACAGCTTCCCGCGGCTGTCCGTTTTTACACGTTGCGGCCGCTCCCATCATTTCCGGCTTATGGTGTTGCGGTCGTATTGCCCAGTCCGGGTTCGGCGGCAAACGTCACTTCCGGGGTGGAGGTGCCCTCGCTTTCGAAAATGATCAGTTCGTTTGTGTCCTGACGCAGCAGCGGGCCGGGCACATACAGCCGTTTCTGCGGCCCTTTTTCCCAGAAACGGCCGAGATTGAAGCCGTTCAGCAGCGCGCATCCCTTGCCCCAGCCGGTCAGATCGAGGAACGTATCGCCCACCCGATCGACCGTGAATGTGACGCGATAAAAGGCGGGGTTGCCAGGCGTAAACGGTTTGGAAAAATCAATTTTTGCCGTCATGGCCGCATTCATCGGCAATGCGTAGATCGACCAGCCGGCGTGGCCGTGGCCGTTAAGCAAGACGTTGCCGTCGATGCCCTTGCGCTGGTCGTCCATTTTCGGTCCGTAGTTGACACGGCCCATGTTCTCGATGAGAATATCGAGTTGTCCGGCATGCTGCAATGATTCGGGGACCTCGTATTCTTTCTCCAGCTCGTGATCCAGCAGCGTCGTAAAATGCTTGTCGTCGAAATAGATTTGTGCCCGGTCATTCGCACCGATTAAGCGGATCTTTTCCACGGAGATTGCTTTGTTCAGCGATGAACGGTAGAGGATGTAGC
This sequence comes from uncultured Sporolactobacillus sp., assembly GCA_900543345.1. Taxonomy (GTDB): domain Bacteria; phylum Bacillota; class Bacilli; order Bacillales; family Sporolactobacillaceae; genus Sporolactobacillus. The sequence goes on from UQRJ01000008.1 coordinate 8,534, forward strand.
CGGTATTCTGGCCGATTTTTTCCATCGACAGCGGCCATGGACTCGTTACCGGCACGGCCAGATCGTCGAGGACGGCAGCCAGCGATACGCGCTGCGCCACCGGTTGTCTGCCGTATGCCTGCTTGGTAATTTTCGTGGAAAATTCCAGCGGCGGGACGTCATGGTACTTCGCAATGACGCGGCGCATGGCCCGATATTTCGGCGTGATCTCCCCGTCTTCAGAAAGCGGTGCGTCGTAATCGTAGGAAGTGACGTCGGGTTGCAATTTTTCATAATAATTGGCGCCGCTCGTGAATCCGAAATTCGTGCCGCCGTGAAACATATAAATATTCACGCTGCCGCGCTGCAGAATCGCGTCCAAGTCGGCCGCACACGCTGCGGCATCCGTCGTGTGGTGCACGTCGTCGCCCCAGGCGTCGAACCAGCCGACCCAGAATTCCATGCACATCAGCGGTCCGTTCTTCACATGCTTTTTTAGCACGGCGAACTGCTCGGCGGCTTTAGAACCGAAGTTCGCCGTCGTCAATGTCCCCGGCAGGCTGCCGCCGTCTAGGTAATCGCCCCACGGACCGTCGGAAGTCACCAGCGGCACCGTGACGCCGTCCTTGATCATTTCATCGCGAAGCGCCGCTAAATAGGCCTTTTCATCGCCGTAGGCACCGTATTCATTTTCAACCTGCATCAAGATGATCGGACCGCCCTGATCGATTTGCAGCGGTGTCAGTACACTCATTAGCTTTCGATAATAGCCTTTGACGGCCTGCAGATAAGGCGGATAACTGCAGCGCAGACGCATGCCGTCTTCCGCCAGCAGCCACGCCGGAAAACCGCCGAATTCCCATTCACCGCAGATATACGGCGTTGGCCGCACAATGGCCAGCAAGCCGAGTTCCTGAGCGGTCTTGAGAAACCGGCGCAAATCGAGCCAACCGTCGAAGTGGAACTCGCCCTGCTTCGGTTCATGCAGGTTCCACGGGACATACGTTTCCACCGTGTTGCAGCCCATCGCGCGCAGCTTTTCTAACCGGTCGCGCCAATATTCCGGAACGACGCGGAAATAATGGATCGATCCCGATATGATTTTGAACGGTTTGCCATTCAGATAAAATTGATCGCGAACTTCAAACATTTGTGACAACATATCTTTTCACCTCGGATAAATAGATTTGATAGCGCTGCCATTTCTATTATACTGAATCCTTTGCCGGCGGAACGGCTAAGATTCGTCGATGAAACAACCGGTGGCCGCTGCTGGAAATGTAAAACATTAGTTTGCATTGCCGCGGCCGGACGATTTGGTTCGAAGAGAATGTTTTAGTATTGCAGCAAACCTTGTTTTCTCAGCGTCTCCAGCATGCGGCGCCGCGCATCCGACTGCGGTGCGGCAGCGGCTTTGGCAATCTGATTGGTAAACGTATCGACGCGGCGGTTCGCGTCGCGCAGGTCGTAGTATTGATGGACAACGGCGTCATAGTCTTTTAACGTCTCCGACGGATTTTTCAGCGGGCGATAGTCATTTTCCGAATAGACCGCTGCTTTCGGTAGGCGCGGTTTGAGTTGCGGCGACTGATTTGGATAGCCGACAGCAACGCCGAACGCCGGAAAGGTGAACTTCGGCAGCTTCAGCAAATCGATGGTCGCCTGCGGATCGTTAAGCAGGCTGCCGAGATAGACAGCGCCGAGCCCGAAGCTTTCCGCGGCAACAACCAGGTTCTCAGCGGCAATGGCCGTATCGCTGAACGCCCGGAAGAAAAAGTCGGTCGAGCCGAATACATCGACTTTTTGTCCCTTGGCTGCGGCAATGCGGGCATTGCGGTTCAGATCGATGATAAAAACGAACAACCGGTCGGCCTCGGCGATATAATGCTGGCGCCCGATTTGCGCCAGTGTCTTTTTCTTCTGCCGATCGGTCACGCCGATGATCGAATATTGCTGGAAAAAGTTGCTCGTCGAGGCATGCTGGGCGGCCGCAATCAGCAAACGGACTTGTTCCGCGGGGATGTGTTGCTCGGTAAAATTGCGGATGCTGCGATGATTCAGCAAATAATTGATCGTTTCATTCATAATGTACTGCGCCTCCGTCCCATGTTCCGATTATAACATGCATCGGTTGGCCCGTTCATCACATTGTGCGTGCGATGGCGTGCTGTGCGCGGAAATTGTGGCCTTGTATAGGACTCTTCGAAGTTCCTCATATTGTCGGTCTGTTGTTTTGCCGGCTTGATCCCTTGATCTAGGCTCGTCCAAAGTTCTCCCGTTTATTAGGGAAAGACGGTGCAAAATATTGCATTGGGCTATCCGCAGTCCAGGTTTCCGGAAAGCTGTATGGGGGGTATCGGCGGTGGATGGAAAGCTGGTATCAATGCAATTTAGGCTTTCCATACGGTATTTCCCCCGCATAACAGGAAGTGAAGCGTCGAAAACAGGAGCTTGAGGATGGTTCCCGCGCGGGGGTATTTCCCTCGTATAACGATCTCGAACAAGAAACTGTCACAATCCTGAACATAACCGGCCGGCGCAGACAATTGGAAAATCGGTTACAATGGTACAAGAAGTGACTAGATTGAGGTGAGTGCAATTGGATGAAGTGATCAGGCGCTTCGCGACGTTCCCGAGAAGAACCATTGAACTGGATGATCTCGAGAAACTGTTAACGCCATTTTTTCAAACATACGACGACTTCGCGGATGCTGTCCGGGCACTGGAAGAAAAAAGGGTACTGATCATGGTTCGCTCCGCCGGACGGACGACCCGCACCCCTTCGCTTGCACTGAAGTATCGTATCAATCAGATCGCTTTGAGAAGCGATTATCATAAAGAACTTCAGCATTACCGGATGATGTTGCATACGGCGATTAATCTGGACGATTATTATCGCGCCGATCCGGCAGTCTGGGAGAAGCACTTGCCCTATCTGAAAAAAATTGATCATTATCTCAAGACGCGTTCGTTTCCGCAAGAGGCGGTCCCAGCACCGGAACGCAGCTTTGAATTGGTCGGGGATGAAAAATGGATCGATGAGAAGGGCGGCAAGGAGATCCTTGAGAAAGTCGGCCTATTTACGAGAATGAAGATCATTCCTGTTTCGGATCCGCTGATGCTGGCGGTGAATCCGCTGATTGTCAATGAACCATATCAGTTCCATCTAATCGTTGAAAATAAGACGACCTATCAGGGCTTGCTGCCGGCATTAAGGATGAGTGGATTTGCAACGCTGATTTATGGTTGCGGGAAAGCAATCGTCAGGAGTATTGAGCAGTTTCCTATGCAATATCCGGTACGGGCGCGGCACTGCTTTTTCTATTTCGGGGATCTGGATAATGAGGGGCTGGCAATCTGGCAGGCACTGAATCAGAAGCGGGAAGCACTGCCGGCGTTGCCGTTTTACGAGGCCTGCCTGCGAAAGAAGCCGGCCGTCGGGAAAGCCTATCAACGTCAGCGAGAAGGAGCGGAAAAGTCATTTCTCAGCTATTTTTCGTCGCGTTCGGCGGAGGTGATCCGATCGCTGCTTCGCCGCGGCGGTTATTACCCGCAGGAAGTGCTCAAGACAAAGGAATTGCAGCGGGTATGGAGGGAATCAGATTGGAAAAGCCTGATCTGCACGAGATTGTAAGCGGCTATAAAGAGCGCATGCGACGTTTGGCACTATTTGATCCGCGCTATGAATTGAATCGCCGCCGTGAGCGGAATCGCAGGGGGAAAAACATGGACATGAAGGGACTGGACCTGCTGACGCTGCTGTTCTTTTTCAAGCAGAAATTGATGCGGCAAAACAAAACCAGCGTGCGTGAACTGGCCGTTTTTCTCAAGCAGATGACCGGAGAGGAATACGCGCTGGTGCACGAGGATTACCTGCGCCTTGCCCGCTTGATCATTCACACTTTCCGACCGACAACCGGAAGGAAACGCCGTTATCCGTTTTTTACCTGGAAACGAAAAAAGATAATGGCATCGATTACTCAATACTGAAGGCAAATTCATTCGAGCTGGCGAGCAATATTCAGTATTATACGCTGGACGAGGACGGGCTGGAGCTCGTTTGCGCGACAAAAGAATTTTAGAATGAATTTCAATTACCGATTAACCAATAGATGCTGCGGAAGGTGAATTTAAAAGTGCACTGCGGTAGATTAATGAAATGGGATCGATGTGGAGTGCCTGGAAGAGCGGATGGATCGATTGAAACATGAAATTCGGCGCAGCATTGTCTCCGAAGAAACGTTTGGACGCTATAAGCAGCTGCAGGAGGATCTTTACAGCCAAATGGTACATGAGAATGAGGAGTTTAACAAGCTGCACCAAGTTGTCGAGGAAACGCGAAAACGCTTTGACGCCGGCAATCTCCATCGGAAAGAAATCCGTACATACGATTTGTTGCTGACGATTACCCGCAAACTGGAAACGGTTCATTCCGAATACTCACATCTGCTGAAGCTGAAGAATACGACATTGCAGACGGCATGGGAATCATTATACTATTCAGGCGTTTAATTTCGATCAGGATCTGGCGGTGCGGATTATCGCTGTGCCGCTGCCGCTCCAGACGATGGTCGGTGTGCTTCAGCCGTTTTTAAAAATCGAAGAGGGTCGAAACTGGTCGCCGCTCGCCGTATTTGCCGATCAACGGATTATCGAGGAACGTGAACCGAATGATCAGCGATTTGTACAAGTCGCTGAAAGCGATGCCGGTCGCCCGTATCGGGAGGCGCTGGCCGGAAAATATCGGCAACTGATGCGGCTACTTCTTTCGGCTTATGATGAGTAAAAGATACGGACATTATCCGATTTCATCGACGTACTGGAGCGGCAGGGACACACGGATTTATTCGAGAGGCGTTACTTCTATCAATTCTGGCTGATTCTGCATCAACGTTCGCCGATATGCTGCGATCACGACGCAAACGATAAGAAGGGCACCATGCTGGATGAGGCGCTGGCAGAGCTTGGTCGGCGGATGTTTAATGGATAGGCGGGTGAAAAATTTACGGCTTTTCTCGATTTTCTCCACGCTGTTCCAGAGGACGGAACGGTCGGAAAAGCTCGGCGGGAAGTGTGCGACAAAGACCTTCAACTGTTTATCGACCGAATCACATGCATTTGCGCACGCTGGCGGAGGAATTGCGGCAGATCCCGAAAAAAACACGGGTCAGGGTGAAAGATGACTGGAAAAACATCTACACGTTCACAATTCCGGAATGGGATGAGAGCGAAGGAAGAGCGAAAATCCGCAGCTATATCGACTGGATCCTACAGCAATTGGAGAGCGATCGCTTCAAAAACGATGAAGGGCGGACCGACGATGGTAAGATGCGCAAAGCACTGGACATGTGGCTCCAGTCCAAGCAGCTCCTCCGTGCGGTGATAGACAATCGACCGATGAAAGTCAGCTGCCGCAAAGTAACAAACGACAACACAGTCACCACCCGCTCGTTTTCATGGGAACAAAGCAACGACTGGTCCGACGGCGAGAAATGGAGCAAAAATATGACGCTTTTTCTTGGCATTCTTAACTATGTCGCCGAAAAAAAGCAACATCTGCAATTCGGATCGCAACTCCATCGGACAGTCATTCTCGACAATCCGTTCGGGCAGGCGTCCAGCGACCACGTGCTGAATCCGGTCTTCTTCGTCGCCCAGCAGCTCGGCTATCAGATGATTGCCCTGACTGCACTCGCTAAAGGAAAGTTCTTGCAAGACTATTATCCTATCATCTACAGCTGCCGACTGCGGGCGAGTGTAGAACCGGGCAAACAAGTGATGGCTAAAGAAAAATGGATCCGCAAAGCCTTTTTTGAAGATAACGATCCGCGTAGCCTTGTCCGCCTCGGTGAAACCGAACAGCTTGGACTGTTTGGCTGAAAATTGGACTGTTTGGCTGAAAAGGAGAGGCGGTTGTTACCAATCCAAAATAGGGCCTGCAAATCGGCCCTTTGATGGCTCACTCCTCATTGACGGACGTTTTCTCACAAGCGACCGTCCATTTAAAATTTTTCCCGAAGGTATCGGGCACACCGCCGGAAATTTCTCTGCTCCTGCCGTTAACGGCGATCCATTTGCTCGATTTCCGTGACGATCGAGCGAATGAGTTGGCCCGCCGCCATCTTTTGACTCAGGCGCAGACCTTGCCCGGCCCACATCGACATCCATTCGGGCCGGCCGCTGCGTGCGGCTGCCGCACGAATGTCTTTGGTTAAGCTATTTTGTACTGGATAAGCGGGTAGCTCGGGCTCATCTTTTCGTAAGGATCGGGTCAATGCGTTATCAATCCCGCGGGCCGGTTTACCGCTGAATGCCGAAGTAAGGACGGCTGCTTCTTCTGTAGTTTGTAAAAGCGCTTCTTGGTGCAGTGGATGAGCACCACTCTCATCGCATGTCAGAAAGGCGGTTCCCATCTGTACCGCCTGAGCGCCGAGCACCAGCGCTGCGGCCGCGCCCCGCCCGTCCATGATGCCGCCGGCGGCGATCACCGGAATGTGCACGTGATCGACCGTTTGCGGGACAAGCGACATCGTGCCGATCATCGCCCGGTCAAACGGTACGGTAAATGTGCCGCGATGCCCGCCCGCTTCGCTGCCCTGGGCGACGACCATGTCCAAACCCGCCTGTTCGCACAGAACGGCCTCACGGACCGTGGTTGCTGTGCCGATGAGCGTCACATGCGAATGTTTCAGACGGTCGATGACCGCTTTCTCCGGGATGCCGAAGGTGAAAGAACAAACTGGTATTTGCTTCTCGATGACCACCTCTATTTGTTGCCGAAATTGAGAGTCGTCCGACTGGCTAGCGCCGACCGCCGGATCTTTCAAATGGAGCTTCTCGCGAATCGAGCGAAGTAGACGGTTCGAGGCGGCAATTTGCTCCGGATCGACGTTGACCGAATAAGGGACAAACAGATTTACGCCGAAAGGTTTTTGCGTTAAAGCTTGTATCTTTTCAATGGCGGCAGACATCTGCGCCGCAGGCATGTATCCGGCCCCCAACGTTCCCAGCCCGCCGGCATTCGAGACGGCGGCGACCAGCTCCGGGGTGGTCGGCCCGCCCGCCATGCCGGCTTGAATGAGCGGATAGGTCAGGCCCAACCGCCGGGTCAGCTCATTCGTGTTCCACATCATCATCGCTCCCCACATGGTTTGTGAACGCTTCCTTTTTCCAGTTTACAATGCGTACGTCTCTTTGTCCTGCCTGTTGCTCATCACCGACTTTGTCCGGCGAGCCCCGCATTGTGGATAGGAGCACTGCTGACGCGGCGCCGCGTCAGCAGCATAGCGGGTAGTGGGTCCTCATTAGGCCGGCGAAAGCTTAAGGAACCGATAGGATCGTCGAAAACTTTCGCCTGTGAATGTTTCTTATTGCGTCAAGTCAAATCAGATGGATCCATCCTATAAATCTGGCCCGCCGGCAACCGACTCAAATTCGAATAAAAAAGATTACCGGCAGTTGCTTGTTACCCATTTTTCGCCAACCGATAATCTGAGTGGATGTCTATTCATTTGTTTCCGATCTGTCCGGCCGGGGTTGCATGCGCCATTGTCGGATGTGCTTACACCAGATTGATGCCGAAACGCCTGATTTTTCTTGTCGGTGTTTTTTCAAATTCTTTTTCACGAATTTCAAACATGCGGATATGTTTATAATTCGGCATTTTGCTGTTCACTTCATCGACAATCGATTTGATGGTGGCGTGGATTTCTTCCTTCGTCGGCAGATGATGGATCGTTCGGGCCATGCGATCTAAATCCGGGAATATTTTAGCTTTCACGCAAGGGGCGCCGTTGTGATCGTTTCCCTTTAGAATAAGGGCTTCACTGATTGCTTCTCTTTCCAAAAGCCGTGCTTCTAATTCCTCCGGATAAATATTTTGGCCGTTTGCTGTGACGATCACATTCTTCATCCGGCCCTTAATATACAGTGCGCCGTCCGCACCCAGGCATCCTAAGTCCCCGGTTCGGAAATAACCGTTACGGAACGCAGCTGCCGTCGCTTGCGGATCGTCATAGTAACCCAGCATGATATTATCGCCCTTGGCAAGAATTTCGCCGATACCGAAATCATTCGGCCGATCGATGATCAATTCGACACCGGGAATCGCCACGCCGGTCGATTGCGCATTAAAGTAAAAATCGTTGTTCCCCGCCAGCAGCGGCGCGCATTCGGTAAGCCCATAACCTTGCAAGGCGCGGATGCCAAGCGCCACAAAGTCCTCAACGACAGCCGGGGAGAGATCCGCTCCGCCGACAATGAACGTATGGATTCTGCCGCCGAGCGATTGCTTCACTTTGCGGCGGATGGCCATCCTGACAAGCAGCGGTAAATCGCGCAGCGTCTTTGCGATGGAAGCAGGCGTTATTTTCGCTTGATATTTCGCCGGACAATCCTTGGTAATCGCTGCTTGGATTCGCTTGTCAAAAAGTTGCAGCAGAGCGGGAACAACGACCAGAATAGTCGGCTTATATTCCAGAATGTTGCGGCGGATGGCATTCAGGCTGTCCGCATAAGCAATGCATGCTCCGCGCGACAGCACAAGCAGGCAGCCCAGTGTGCATTCGTACATATGGTAGAGCGGCAGAATGGAAAGCATTTTGTCTCGCGACGTGACTTTCACGATTTGCGATGTTGAATAAATATTTGTACAAATATTCTTTTGTGATAGACAGACACCTTTTGGTTGGGTAACTGTGCCTGATGTGAAAATCAACACACTCATTTCATCTGGATCGATCGGAACCGTGTCGATTCGCGAATCATTGGCGACCATGGCCGGCGGGGCGTCCTGTAAGGACAACAGCAGCAGATCGTTGCCGCAGATTGGTTCAAGCTGGGCGATAATCTCTGGGTCTGCGCACACGGCCCTGCAGTCGGCGCGGGCAATGAAATGCCGCATATCTTCCGCCGATAGTTCACGATCGATCGGAACCGCGGCGCCAATCGTCGCGGCACTCGCATAGTGCAAGACCCATTCATAGCTGTTTTTTCCAATAACTGCGATTCGTTTGCCGCGCAAATCGAGATTGAGCAAGTGCGTACCAAGCGTTCGGTAGTCTGCTTTAAATTGAGAGTGGGATACATATCGATAGTTTTTGTTTCCTGCTCTTATCTGAAAAGCCGGCCGTTTCCCGAACTTCCTCGCACCGTCGTAGATCATTTCCCGAAAATCGGTGTATTGCGTCGCCTTATTTAACTTTTTTGTTTTCAAGTTCCCGCTCCTTCGCCTATTGGTCATTGCTGGCTATTAGAATTTTGTCTGTGACAATCGCTCTGCCGCATCCGGCAAGTCGGAAAAGGAACCTGAATCCCTGCGACAAGCGATGCGGGTATTGACGGATCATCGTAAATCCATTTACTTTCGGGCACGACAAAAATAATGAATCCAGCGCTTGGATGGTATCGAGATTTTTATTGCGCGCGCGAAAGAATCATGAAAAATTTCGTTTGCATTGTTTCTTTTAGATACGTAGTTTATCAGTCAATTGATTCACTAATTTAAAATTTTCTGTGCGAGTGTGTAAAAAAATTCGGCTTTGATTTTCGTGATGGCGGTCAGGGTCGGCGCTCATCCGGCAGTCCTTGACTATAGGTATCGAACGCAATGGCGATCGACTGCTTGAGGGGGATGTCGATATTGAATCCTCCTTGCTGCGCAAGCGCGCTAAAACCATAGGCAAGCGCACGTAAGCCTCTGACGAAATGAATCGCTTTTTCTTCACTCAAATGATACGGTTCCAGCACGCGCAGAATGATGTCGATGATAGCCGTCGCTTCTTTCTCGATGGCCCGATCGTGCAGGCCGGCCCGGCTCAGGGCCGCTGCGAACAGACCCGGCCGCTTATTCATCAAATGAATATAGGCAAAGCCGATTGCCCGCAGTGCTTCCTTACCCGACCGGCCGACGGAGGCTTTCATGATCCGGTCTTTCAATAATTGTAAGGCCCGGTGTTTCAGTTCAATCCGTAATTCATTCAGACCGGAAATATGGTTGTAAAGCGACGGTGTTTTGATCTCCAGGGCGTTGGCGACTTTAGCAAGGGTCAGTGTTTCGTATCCATCCTGATCAAGAATTTGTTCACTCACTTGGATAATTCTTTGTTTTGTGATTTTTTCCTTCATTACTATTCCAACTTCCCATTTCCAATTTTTTCCTTAGCTCGTTGAATTGCCCCGCCCATCGCCCGATCCGGCTGCTTTAACAGTTTTCCATGGCCGACACATAGCAGTCGGGGAAATAATGCCTTGAGTTTAGTCGCACTTTTGATCGCGACCGTTTTATTCCATGTCGCTAAAGCGGGAAAGGGGAATAATGGCCGCAGATCGCCCGAGACGGCAATGCCGCCTCTGACTTGAAAAGCGTCGCCCGCAATCAATACGCCGCTTTTTTCGTTGAACAGGGCGATATGTCCGGGAGTATGCCCGGGCGATGCCACGACGCGAAACGATCCGACCTGATCGCCTTCCGAGACGAGTCGATCGGGTGTGGTCGCGATTTGACCGGCTTTCGGCACGCCGCCCTTGACCGGTGTCTGGGGTTCATTTTCATCCAATGTCCGATCGCCCGCAAGTAGTCTTGCGTCGCGTGCGGAGAGTATCACTTCACTGCCGGGAAGTGCTTTTTTCAGTCGATCGAGTGATCCGATGTGATCGCTGTGTGCGTGTGTCAGTATAATTCGTGTGATCGGCTTACCAATTTTCTCGGCAAGATGCAAAATTTTTTTAGCGCTGAACGGCAAGGCGGTATCGATCAACATCAGGTGATAACCTTCATCGGAAAGATAACAATTGACGGGGAACGCAGTAGCGAGAAAAGTTAGTTGATAAATTGCGCTTTCTTGGGTCACTTTCATTTCAATCGCTCCTTCATATTAATGATATTAGTATTATAACTAATACCGTTAGTTTTTTAAAGTAAAAATGCTCCCGCTGCTCCTATGCAGGCAGCCAATTCACAAATACGCGGCCGCCGGCCGTTTTTCATTTAGGCACGGTAGGCCATCACAAAATGCAGAACGACCGGATGAGCGGAAGGATTGCTGTAGACGTGATCCACGTCGCCCTTAAAACGGATGGCATCGCCCGTGGCGAGGCGATAGGTTTTATCGCCGATTTTCAATTCCAAATCACCGGCCATCACGGTGATATATTCGAGGACACCAGCCGGATGAGCGGAAGATGCATATGTGCTGTGCGGACGCAGTTGACCGCGGTACAGTTCATAAGAACCTTGGGCCGGGAACAGTGGTTCGACGACAAATGCTTGATCCGAGCTTGTCAATTTTATACCATCGTTTCGGCGGGCAATTAGAACGTTGGTTTCAATCGAAAGCAGTGCGCCGACCGGAATGTTCAATCCGTCGGCAATTTTCCAGATGATGGCCAGCGTCGGATTGGCTTCGCCGCGTTCGATATGAATCAGCGTCGGTTTGCTGACGCCGGTTTTTTCGGCGAGTTTTTCCAAGCTCATTTCGCGATTTTTGCGCATGTGTTTCAGATTAATGCCAATTTGTTTGCCGACCCGGCTTTTTTCCCATGTATGACGCGTCATTTCAGTCACTCTCCAAATCATTTCATGATGTACAAAACATAATGAGTAAATTATAATATTCATAAGGTTAAATATAGTATATCATTTTTATATGTGAGAGAAGATGAAGACGGTGGGACAATGGAGGAAAAATACATGGAAAACGGCCGGAGTCGAGGCATTGCCTCTTGCAACGGCGATTGCGGCGTACGGCGTGTCTTACGGCGTGCTGGCTACGCAAGTGCATTTTAATCTGCCGACAACCGTCGCCATGTCGGTTTTTGTGTTTTCCGGTTCCGCGCAACTGGTCGCTGTGGCCATGTTGGCGGGCGGGGCGGGCGTTGCAAGCATCGTGCTGACAGTCGTCTTACTGAATCTGCGCAATTTGCTGTACGGTGCTGCGCTGACGGAAGGGTTGGCCCCCGCAGGCAAATGGAAATGGCTGTTGGCATTCGGCATTTCTGACGAACCGTTCGTCCTCTCCAGTGCGCACTTTCGTGTAAAGGGGCCGGATCCGCTATATTTTGCGATCGTCTGTGGCATCTTTTATCTGGCTTGGATTGTCTCTGCTGCTGTCGGTGCGCTGGTCGGCAACCGGCTCGATCCGCAGCAATGGGGGCTCGATCTGGCGTTTCCGGCAACATTTGCCGCACTGCTTGTCCCCGGACTGAAGGGAAAACCGATTATCGGTACCGCACTCGCGGCGATTGTCCTGACGCTCACGCTGGAGTGGATCCGGCCGGGAAACGAGCTGACGATTATCGTTACGGGATTGTTGGCGCCGCTGATTGGGATTTGGCTTCACGGAAGTGAAACCGATGCTTGAGCAATGGTTGTTGATCGGTATTCTGGCTGCCGTTACCTATGCTTCCCGGGTTGCCGGTGTTTCGCTGATGGGGGAGCGGCGATTGACGCCTGCCGTGCGGTTATATTTCCAATACGTTCCGACGGCAATCATTGTCGCATTGATTGTGAAACAAATAGCTATTCCGTCCGGCGCGCGGCTTACCTTTTCTTTGCCGGTCTTCACCGGCTGCCTGGCTGCGGCGTTAGTTATTAAGATCCTGCATCGCTTTTTACCGGCTGTCGGTGCGGGGATTGCGGCCGGCTTGCTTATTCGCTATTTTTTATAAACCATTCGCTGATGATGGCAACGATCCGCATCGTGGGAAGGGCGGGAGACGGAAATGGGAATCAGACTGGTGTTCAGCGATATCGACGGGACACTGCTCAACTCCCGGCATAAGGTGAGCGGCAGGACTGCCGAGGCTATTAAAGAATTAACGAAAAAAAACATCCCTATTATTCTTGTATCCGCACGTATGCCGAGCGGGATTCTGCCGCTTCAGCGCAGCCTCGGCATAAATGCACCGATTGTCTGTTACGGAGGGGCACTGATGCTTGACGCACCGGATCGGGTGGGAAGGCGCGCCGTTCTTCGCGACATCACGATACCTGTATTAACAGTTCGTCCTCTTCATCAGTGGGTTAGCGAACAGTTTCCTTCGGTTTGTTTTTGTACTTACGCTTTTGACAACTGGCTGGTTCCGTCACTTGATGATTCGTGGGTCAGGCAGGAACAAGCGATTTCACAGACATCGCCGCTTTTATTTCGATTCGACAATCTAGCGGACATCGCTTTTGAACCTGTTCACAAAGTGTTGTGCATGGGCGATCCCGATAGCATCGCAAAACTGGAAGAGGCATTAAAGCAGCGGAATTTGGACGTCGCGCTCTATCAATCTAAACCGATCTACCTGGAAATAACGGCAAAGAGTGCCGGCAAATCATCGGCCGTCGCTATGTTGACGAAATACTACGGACTCAGTCGGGAGGAGACGCTTGCTTTTGGCGATCAATTTAATGATGTTGGGATGTTGCGTGCCGCGGGTACGGGCATTGCCATGGGCAACGCCCCCGATGAAGTGCAAAGGGCAGCGGAGCGGATCACCCTGTCCAATAATGAAGACGGCTTGCGAAAAGCACTTGAGATACTCGGCGTCATCGCTTCGGACAAGCGGGACTTTGCAGATGCCGCTTAGGCCGGGATGTCTCGTTATTGATAAAGGCTTCTGCTGCAGCCGCTGTTGAGGGCGGAATGAACGAACCGTTAAAAAAGCCCGTATGCCTAGGCGATGCCGGCACACGAGCCTTTAAATGGGTCAGTCAAACGAGTTTATTCATTAATTTAGCTAATTGATCGAGTTCTTCGTCGGTAAAAACTTGAAACGTCTGATATAAATAGTTCTTGCGTAGATGATAGAGTTTTTGATACAATGCTCGGCCCTCGTCCGTCGGTGTCAGGCGGACGATCCGCCGGTCTGTTTCCGACCGCTGCCGTCTGACATAACCGCGCCGGATCAGTTTATCAATGACAGTAGTCGCGTAGCTCGGCGAAATTTCCATTTTCTTTGCGATATTGGAAGCCGTCTCCTGACGGTGTTTGCAAAGATAGAACAGAAAAAAGAATTCATGGCCGCTCAGTGCCTGGCCTTGCAGATCGTTAATTTTCTTACGCGACCGGCGGGCAATAATGACAAATTTTTTTTCAATTTCATGTATTTTCGCTTCTCTGTCCGTTCGGAGTCACCTGCCTTCATCAGTTGTCGGGCGACCATTTGGCTTGCTTCTGTCGTTCTTTCCGTTTCCTTCTTGCCGGCGTGGCCCGCTGAATGAAGAAAGACAGGATCCAAGCCAGGACCTGTCTCTTATACACATCTGACGCTGCCGAC
>UQRJ01000009.1 GCA_900543345.1 uncultured Sporolactobacillus sp.
GATCCGTACGTACGGTGGTAGGAGAGGACGGAGAAATTATCTCCTCCTACTCGATTGAAATCCGTCGCCTGTACATAGACTGATGGTAAAGGGGAGGAGACGGCAAATGGACCGAGCCGTAATTTTCGGGGGACTGTCGCCTTTCGGCTTCGTACTGACCAATGCGTTACTTGCCAATGGCTATGGAGTGACGTCGCTGAGTTCGGCGACGTCGGTCGGGGAGCGAAAGCAGGAAGAAGAGCGGGAAATGTACGTCGGAAGGAATGCTTTTTTTCACGCGTCGGACGCGTCGGATGCGCTTGCCGGCGACGCCTTTTTTTTTGCAGACACTCGGTCGCCGCTGCAGCGGAAGATCCTGCATCTTGTGCGTTCACATCCGGCTGTCTGCCGTGCCGACGTCTTGCTTTTTTGGCCGGCGGGCGCCGTGCGGAAGACGGGAGATGACGACGAATTTGTCCGTGCGTTTGTAACGCGCCGGACGTCGGGGCACCAGGTGCGGACGATTGTTTTACGTACGGACGATGCTGCCGTGAAGAACCGGAAAGTCTGGGGAAAAACGGCACAACTGGCGGTGGAACTGATCCGTGCCGAAGTGAAGGGCAGTCAAACGATTCACTATTTTTCCGGCCTGAAACCGGGGTCGGCGCGCAACCGGGCATTGCGACAGCTTCTGGGCGAACGGATCGACTGGTTATAACGTCGATCTTGCCGCAAAAAAAAAGACCGCAACGGTCCGGCTGACGTAAACCAGTTACGGCCTTTTGAAAAACTTCAGCAACGGCGACAGTTGTTTGATTGCCGGAGCGGTCTGTTGCAGTACATTGACGAATTGCGTCGCGCTGCTCATCATTTTTGCAAAATCAATTTGTCCGTTCTGATCCATAAAGGGTTTCAGCAGTTGTGGCCGCGGCGGCGGACTCTGAACGCCGTATCCCTGCGGCGGCCCATATGGATTTTGCGGTGGAGCGGATTGCCCGAACATCAGATAGGTAAACGGGTCATAGAGGCTGTCCTTGGGATTCGGTCTGGGATTCACCATCGTTATTTCCTCCTTCTGACAATGGTTTGGCGTGTGAGCGCCGATATTATATCCTATTCCGGGCGTACCGACGGGTGATGTTCATATGCCCCCGGGCGAGGGCACTTTTTCCGCCGTTTTTGGGCCGAGTCTGTTTGTCGGTTGCTTTTTGATGTATGATATTATTACCTAGTCATTATAGATACTGTTAAGATCTGAGAGGAGAATTGCGGATGTCCGCAGGAATTCTTGGAATGGGGAAGTATGTCCCCGAACGTGTGCTGACAAATTTTGATCTTGAGAAAATGATGGATACATCGGATGAGTGGATACGGACGCGAACCGGTATCCGGCAGCGGCGCATTGCCGATGATGCGACTGATACCTCGGATATGGCTTATGCGGCGGCAAAACAGGCAATTCATCATGCGGGATTGACGGCAAACGACATCGATCTGATTCTTGTAGCTACTGTGACGCCCGATCAGCCGTTCCCGTCGGTTGCTTGCATGCTGCAGGACCGGCTGGGCGCTCGACGAATCCCGGCGATGGACATCAGTGCCGCCTGTTCCGGATTCATCTATGGGGCCGTAACGGCCAAACAATTCATTGAGAGCGGTACGTATCGGCATGTCCTGGTAGTCGGTGTGGAAAAATTATCGAAAATCACCAATTGGGATGATCGCTCGACCGCCGTCCTGTTCGGCGACGCCGCGGCAGCGGCTGTTTTCGGCCAGGTATCGCCCGGACGCGGCATTCTGTCGTTTGATATCGGCGCGGATGGCAGCGGTGGTAAAAATTTGTATCAGGAAGGCCGATTCCTTAAAATGAACGGAAGGGAAGTCTTTAAGTTCGCCGTTCGCCAGATGGGTCAGTCGGCGGTCGATGTCGTCGAAAAAGCGGGATTGAAAAAAGAAGACATCGATTATCTGATTCCTCATCAGGCGAACATCCGTATAATGGAAGCTTCCCGTGAACGCTTGGATATTCCGGAAGAAAAAATGATTCAAACGATTCAAAAATACGGCAATACGTCGTCTTCTTCAATTCCTCTGGCCCTGGCCGACGCTTTAGAGCAAGGCGAGATTAAAGATGATAATATTATTGTCATGGTCGGTTTCGGCGGAGGTCTGACCTGGGGGGCGCTTACGCTGCGATGGGGCAGATGATCAATTAAAAAAGAGAAGACTTTATTATGTGCAAAGGGGAGAAAATGGCATGGCAGGACGAGTCGTGGTTACCGGGATGGGGGCAGTCACACCTCTTGGAAATGATGTTGAAACAACTTGGAAACAGGCAATTGCCGGTAAATCCGGCATTGATATTGTAACGCGGGTTAATCCCGACGATTTCCGTTCCAAAGTGGCCGGTGAGGTCAAAAATTTCGATCCGCAGAATTATGTCAGCCGTAAAGAAGCCCAGCGAATGGATCGCTTTGCCCAATTCGCCGTTGCGGCGTCGAAGATGGCGGTGGCCGATGCTCATTATCTGATCGACGATACCAATGCCGAACGAACGGGCGTATGGATCGGTTCGGGGATCGGCGGTATGGAGACGTATGAGAAAGAACTGCGCACGGCCATTTCGAAAGGCTACCGTCGGGTCAGTCCGTTTTTTGTCCCGATGATGATTCCCGACATGGCGTCGGGACAAGTGTCGATCCTACTTGGGACAAAAGGCGTCAGCGGTTGCTCCGTGTCCGCGTGTGCAACGGGGGCGGATTCGATCGGCAACGCTTTTAAAATGATTCAACGCGGCGATGCCGATGCGATTATCTGCGGTGGTTCGGAGGCGCCTCTGACCAATATGGCGTTTGCCGGATTTGGTTCGGAACGGGCGCTGTCACCTAATCCGGATCCGAAAACCGCATGCCGGCCGTTCGATAAGAATCGTGACGGATTTGTCATCGGCGAAGGGGCGGGCATCATTCTGCTTGAATCGCTCGAATCCGCTCTGAAACGCGATGCCCGTATCTATGCGGAACTGGTTGGTTATGGCGTAACGAGCGATGCCTATCATGTGACGGCTCCCGATCCGAAAGGCGACGGTGCCGTGCGTGCCATGCGCATGGCCCTTGCGGACGCCGGACTCTCGGCCGACCGGGTCAACTACATCAATGCTCATGGAACGAGTACGGCGGCTAATGATGCAACTGAAACGAAAGCAATCAAACAAGTTTTTGGGGACCCACGGCATATCGCGATCAGTTCGACCAAATCGATGACCGGTCATCTGCTTGGGGCTTCCGGCGGCGTAGAAGCAATTTTCGCAATCAAAGCAATCACTGACGGCATCGTGCCGCCGACAATTAACTATCATACTCCGGATCCGGCGTGTGATTTGAATTATACGACTGACGGCGCTATTCGTCGGGATATCGACATTTCGATGAGCAACTCGTTCGGATTCGGCGGTCATAACGCGGCCCTCATTTTTAAAAAATATCGAAACTGATTGCTGTGAGCGGTGAGAAGCGTCCGGAATGATCCGGACGTTTTTTTCTGCCCGCATGCTTGCCTGCCAGAGAAAAGTTGGGACAACGGGAAAACATTTCCGAATACACGGCCGATGGAATATTTTCGCAGAATGATGACCATAATGGTTGCAAATCAAAAAAAGGGGACGAATTTCATGGAGGTCGTCAATGATGTATGGGTCAATTGGTTTGAAGGCGAAGAGAACGGCTATAACGTTTGCGAATTCTATGAATGGCGCAAACACGACTTTATCGAGTTGCTCGATCAGGTACCGTTGATCAAAGTTACCGAAACGCTCTTCGACTATATCGAAAATGACCTGCGGGATCTTCCTGAAGAACTTTTAAACGACGTCCGCAATCAAAGTGTGATCTGCAAGAACAATCGGCGTGAGACGATTGAGTACTGCTTTATCGCCAGCGACGGACGGCGCTGCATTGCGGCCGATACACTCGGTTATGCCGTCCCGCTTCGAAAAAGCCGGCTGATTTCCAGACAGGAAGAAACCGTTCTTGGGAGAGTGGAAAAAATGCCGGCGAAAAACTATCCGATCCCTTTTGGCAGTGGGCCGAAGGAATACCATATGCTATCGCTCAGTCCCGAAATGATGATCGGCTTGACCAGGCGAGAACGCCAGCTGAAGCAGATCCTGTTTATGGCACTCGATCAATTGCACACGACGGGCAGCACCGAAGAAACGCGGTACTGGTTCACCGAGTGGTATCCGACCCGCTATGAGGAAAGCCGGATGATGGACGGGGATGAAGCGTTCAGAGAACTAGTGGCGGGTCTGAAGCAAGGGTGGTCAACGCGGCACAGCGATTTGTGCGAACGAATGATCAAGGGACAATCTTATTTTGAAAAACTATGGAATCTTGAACAAGGAACGAAAGTACAATAAAAAGATCCGGGATGGTCAGCCGCGTCGTGGTGTGAACCCCAGAAGTTGGATTTTGTCGTCCAATTTCTGAGGATCAGTTCATCGATGCGGTTCGAATCCCGGATCTTCTTTTAGTTACGGCCTGTTTTTTCTGCCGATGCCGAGCGCGTTTTCCGCCGCTTTCAATGTTTTGCGCGCGATAGCATAAGCTCGCCTCGCCCCTTCGTCGAGAATCTTGTCGAGTTCGGGCGACTGCTGAATGTCGTCGAAACGCCGGCGAATCGGCTTCAGCACTCGGACGACGGCCTCGGCAACGTCGGTTTTGAGCGCTCCGTATCCTTTTCCTCGGTAAGCCGCTTCGAGTTCGGCAATCGATCGTCCCGAACAGATCGAGAAGATGTCGAGCAGATTGGAAATGCCCGGTTTGTGCTGCCGATCATAGCGAATCACCGCTTCGTTGTCGGTTACGGCACTCTTGATTTTTTTCACGATGTCTTTTTCCGAATCGAGAATAAACACCGTTGCCTTTTGATTTTGGTCCGATTTACTCATTTTTTTCCTCGGTTCGGCAAGCGACATGATCCGAGCGCCGACCGGCGGAATATAAGCTTCCGGGATGGTGAATACTTCTCCGTACTTTTTATTGAAACGCTCGGCGAGATCGCGTGTTAATTCAAGGTGCTGCCGTTGATCGGCGCCGACCGGAACCAGCTGGGCATGATAGAGCAGAATATCGGCGGCCATCAGCGGCGGGTAAGTCAATAACCCGGCGGGGATCGCCCGCTGATTCTTTGATTTGTCTTTGAACTGCGTCATCCGCTCCAGCTCGCCGAGATAGCTCGTGCATTGCATGATCCAGCCGAGCTGAGCATGGCAGGGCACCTCGGACTGTATAAATAGGATCGAGTGCTGCGGATCGATGCCCATCGCTAGATAAAGTGCGGCGAGATTGCGGATGTTTTTTCTGATGATTTCCGGATTCTGCGGCAGCGTAATCGCGTGTTCGTCGACGATGCAATAGATGCACGCGTTATCTTTCTGCAAGGCAACGAAATTTTTCATCGCGCCGAGATAATTGCCGAGAGTCGGGATCGATGTCGGTTGCACACCGGAAAAAATTCTTGCCATAATCTTCCTCCTTCTGATGGAAATGGTTATCGTGCGGCAGGGCGCAGGCACGAAAGAGGTTCGAACAGGAGCAGCCGATCGTTAAAGGAAACAAGCGAAGATCAGCGAACTGATAAAAAAAAGCAGGCTCACGCCGATCAACGGCCCCGTCAATGGCCATCGCTCCCCATGATGTGTCTTGTATTCGGCCATTGGTGCCTCGGCCTCGTTTTCACCTAACCGGCGTTGGCGGACGGATCGGGAAAAGCGTCTGAAACTATAGACGATGCTGTCGAAAAAGCCTCCCTGATAGATAAAAATGATTAAACCCAGATTAAGAAAGGCCAAGCCGACAGTGCCGATTCCTTCGACGATGGCAAACGGCGAAAAGGGATGTGTTTCGAATAGTTGCCATACGGCAGCGGCAAGCAGTTCCGCCATTGTCGTGCCGATGGCGTAGAAGCACGTGTTTCTTCGCATTTTTAAGCTCATAAAACCACCTATCCTATCGTAACGGAAAAAAAAAGGGCCTGCAACACTAACGGAAGTTAATTGTTAAAAATTAGAAGAAAAATTAAAAAAATTGTAAAATAGAACAAATTGATGGCATTTATGAAAAGGCCATTATCGTTAACGTAAAAAAATAATGCAAAAAAGGCTTAGAACTTGTATAATAGCGGTTGTAGATATTTTCGGTTGTTGCAAAAGCCGGATTTATCTGAAAAAGATAATATATATAATTAGGGGAGGTCATTGCTTTATGAAGAATAAAGCAAAATGGTCGCTGGTATTGTCATTTGTACTGGCGCTCAGCCTTGTACTTTCTGCCTGCGGGGGATCCGGCAGCAGTCAGGGAGGCAAGAGCAGTAATAAAATGGCGAAAAATCAGACCTTGAATCTGGCGATCGCTCAGGATATTCCGACACTCGATCCGAACTTGTCGACCGATACGACGTCGACCAATGCCATTACGATGACACAAGCTGGCCTGACACGGATGCATAACGACAAGTATTATTGGGATCTGGCGGCCAAGGCGCCGAAGGTCAGTGCGGACAAAAAGACAGTGACATTCAAGTTGCGCGATGCGAAGTGGTCCGACGGGAAAGCGATTACCGCTCAGGATTTTGTGTACGGCTGGCAGCGACAAAACGATCCGGCGGCCAAGCCGGCGTATAATTTCCTGTTTGCCGCCGCAGGCATTAAAAATGCAGCGGAAATCGAAGATTCGTCGAACAAAAAGATGTATGGAAAATACAAAGAACTGGGTGTTAAAGCGCTCGACGACAAGACGCTGCAGGTACAATTCAATATACCTGTTCCACCGTTCTTCTACAGCCTGTTGTCCCAGCCGCAGTTTTTACCGCTGCGTGAAGACTTCGTCAAGAAGCAAGGCAAGAAGTTTGCCCAGACCCCATCCAATCTGCTCTACAGCGGTCCGTTCATTCTTTCTAAATGGAATAAGGGTTCCAGCTGGACCTATAAGAAGAACAACAATTATTGGGATGCGAAAACGACTAAGCTGACCAAAGTGAATTTCCAGGTCCAGAAGGATATCTCTACTCAAGTCAATCTGTATAAAACAAATAAAATCGATGCTGTTTATAAGCTCACCGGCGAATTTGTGAATTCACTGAAGAAATCAAATGCCAGTGAAGTTCACTTTGCTTTGAATTCGGGCACATTCTTCCTGTATATTAATCAGAAAACGAATAAAAATTTGAAAAACTTGAACCTGCGCAAAGCAATCAATGCGGCAATCGATCGCGACTCGTTCGTTAAAGTGCTGTTTAACGACGGCTCGACCGGATCGAACTATGTCGTGCCGAAAGGATTTACTAAAGGACCGGACGGCAAGGACTTCCGCGGCGACGATCCGGTAAACGGTTATCCGGCGGGTAAGGCCTCCGATGCAAAGAAACTATGGAATAAAGCCAAGCAAGAACTGGGTATCAAGACACTGAAGCTGACCTTCCTGTCGGCCGACGGCGATCAGTACAAACAGTGGGATGCTTATATTGCGAATCAAATCGAAAAGAATCTGCCCGGTGTGAACGTGACGATTAATCAGCAACCATGGGCGAACTATTTAAAATTGCAACAAGAGTTTAAATTCGATCTCGCCTTCAGCGGCTGGTTCCCGGATTATCAGGACCCGATGACCTATCTGGATATGTGGGAAACGGGCAATCCGCAGAACACGACAGGCTGGTCGAATAAAGAATTCGATCAATTGATTGAAAAAGCAAAGAAAGAGACGGACAATCCGACGCAGCGCTGGAATGACTTGCTGAAGGCCGAAAAAGTCATGATGGCCGATTATCCGATCGTACCGATTTATCAGAAGGGTAACACATGGGCGGCTAAACCTTATGTGAAGAATCTATCTTACCCGTCATATGGACCGGAAATTGACTTTGCCCGGGCATATATCGCGCAGCACTGAGCGATATACGTTTGTAAGAGATAATGCGATGTTTTTGTTTTATAAAAGGGGGAGTATATGTCGGTCAGGCATATGCTCCCTTTCCGATAAAAAGGTTCATTCAGATGAATCATCCGAGTGATGAATCAATGATTTTTTAAGGAGGGGAATAGACTTGGGACGTTATGTTCTGAAACGAATCGGCTATATGCTGGCGACACTTTTCGTCGTCATTACACTGACTTTCCTATTCATGCAAATGCTGCCGGGAACGCCGTTTCTAAATCCGAAGCTTAGTCCGGTGCAGAGGGCGCAAATGATGCATGCTTACGGCCTGGATCAACCCATCCCGGTTCAATATGTCAAATACATATGGAATTTGCTGCACGGAAATCTCGGCGAATCGTTCCAATTCGGTAATGAACCGGTGACTCATCTGCTGTTTTCTAAGTTTTTCGTTTCGCTGAATCTGGGGATGGAAGCCATCATGGTTGGCGCGCTGCTGGGCATACTGCTCGGTATTTTTGCCGGCCTGCATCACGGCAAAGCCTTGGACTGGGGGACAATGATCTTTTCGATGATCGGCATCTCCATTCCGTCGTTTATTTTTGCCGGCATTCTGCAATATTGCCTCGGCGTGATGGTTCAGCTGTTTCCGGTGGCCGGCTGGAACGGCCCGGCCTCGCATGTGTTGCCGGTGACTTCATTGGCCGTCGGCGTCCTCGCAGAAGTGGCGCTATTTATGCGGACGGAGATGGTTGAGGTCATCAATCAGGATTACATTGTTACGGCGAAGGCCAAAGGTTTGTCCAGGCGCACCGTCGTGTTTAAGCATGCGGTCAGAAATGCACTCATCCCTGTCATAACGGTTTTGGGACCGTTGACCGCAGCGATTATTACCGGTTCGCTGGTGGTTGAAAATATTTTTGGCATTCCGGGAATCGGCTCGCAATATGTCGATTCCATTGTGACGAACGATTACCCGATGATTATGGGAACCACGGAACTTTATGCCGCCCTATTCATTCTGACAATATTTATTGTCGATATCCTTTATGGTGTGATTGATCCGCGAATTCGACTATCGGGAGGGAACCATTAAAATGGCAACGGCAAATGATCAAATCACAGACGACATGTTCCGCCCGGCAGACATCGATACGTCGGAAAATGAAAAAGTATCGAGAGAATCGGTGAGCGTATTACGCGAATCACTGCATCGTTTCTTTAAAAATAAAGGTGCCGTGGCCTCGTTAATTGTACTGGTATTGCTCATATTCATGGCGATTTTTGGCCCATATTTTAATCACTACGGGGCAACGGCGCAAGATCTGAACCGTTCCAATCTTCCACCGAAAGTCACAGCACTGTCTTGGCTGCCCCTGTTTAGTGGACAGGAGGCCGGTGTCGATAGCTATCAGCAACATAATGTAAAGGAAAATTTCTGGTTCGGTACCGATCAGCTTGGCCGCGATTTATGGTCGCGAACCTGGGACGGTACGCGCGTGTCGCTGATCATCGCTCTGGTCGCCTCGTTGGTCGATGTCTTCATTGGCGTGACTTATGGCGGAATATCCGGTTATTTCGGCGGCATGACGGACAACGTCATGCAGCGGATTATCGAAATTATCTCCGGTATTCCGCAACTGGTCTGGATTATTTTACTGATCCTTGTCTTGAAACCCGGCCTGGTCGCCATTATTATTGCCCTGACCATCGCCAATTGGGTATCGATGGCGCGCGTGGTCCGTGGGGAGATGCTTAAGTTTAAAAATCAGGAATTTGTGCTGGCCTCGATTACGCTGGGAGCAAGTCACGCGCGATTGATTTTCAAACATCTGATCCCCAATGCAATGGCGATGATTATTGTCAATACGATGTTTTCCATTCCGAATGCCATCTTTTTTGAAGCATTCCTGAGTTTTATCGGTCTGGGGCTTTCCGATCCGCAGACCTCATTGGGTTCGTTGATTAATGCCGGTTATCAGACGCTTCAATTGCACCCTTACCAAACGGTGTTCCCCGGTTTGGTTATCTGCCTACTGCTCATTTCATTTAACCTAATTGGAAATGGCCTTCGCGATGCTTTTGATCCGCGGCTCCGTAACTGATGGGAGGGGAAACCAATGGATACATTATTGCAACTAGAAGATTTGCAGGTGCAATTTGACATTTACGGTGCAAAAGTACAAGCAGTACGTGGTGTGAGTCTCAACTTGAATCTTGGGGAGACATTGGCCATTGTCGGTGAATCCGGATCGGGTAAGTCAGTCACGTCAAAAGCAATTATGGGATTAATCCCCAGTCCTCCCGGAAAAATTACTCATGGTAAAATCTTTTTTCAAGGTAAAAATGTAACCCATTTGACGGAAAAGGAATGGGAGAATATCCGCGGCCGAGAAATTTCAATGATCTTTCAGGATCCGATGACCTCGCTTAACCCGACGATGAAAGTCGGTAAGCAAATTATGGAAGGCCTGATTAAGCATCAGCATTTGGCGAAACATGATGCCAGAGCACGCGCGATTGAACTGCTTCGGCAAGTCGGCATATCGAATCCCGAGAAGCGGGTCGATGAATACCCGCATCAATTCTCCGGCGGTATGCGTCAGCGTGTCGTGATCGCCATCGCACTGGCTTGCAATCCGAAGATCCTCATTGCCGACGAGCCGACAACGGCGCTGGATGTCACGATACAAGCGCAGATCCTTGATTTAATGCGCGATTTGCAGAAGAAAACAGGGACGGCAATCATTTTGATTACCCATGATCTGGGTGTGGTTGCCAACATTGCCCAACGGGTGGCGGTCATGTACGGCGGAAAAATCGTCGAGACAGGGACATTGGATGAAATTTTTTACCATTCGCGGCATCCTTATTCGTGGGGGCTTTTGTCTTCGATGCCGAAGCTGCATGCCAAAACAGACAAATTGTTGGCCATCCCCGGCACGCCGCCGGATTTAAGTCATCCGCCCAAAGGCTGCCCGTTCGCTCCCCGCTGTCCGTATGCGATGAAAGTCTGTGTCGACCACATGCCCGACTATACAACTTTGTCCGCTACACAAAAAACGGCTTGCTGGCTGCTTGACCGGCGGGCGCCGACAATCGAACCGCCGGCATCGATACAGGTGGGAGGAGAGTAACCAATGGGAAGCAATGGGAATGTGTTATTACAAGTCCACGCTCTAAAAAAATATTTTCCGGTCGCGCATCGAAAAGTGCTGAAAGCAGTCGACGGTATTTCGTTTGCTGTCCGTAAAGGCGAAACGCTCGGTCTGGTCGGTGAATCCGGATGCGGCAAATCGACTGCCGGCAGAACGATCATCCGCTTATACGATCCGACCGGAGGAAGGATCATCTTCGATGGCCATGATATCAGCGGAAAATTGAGCCGGAATGTAAAAAAAGATTTGCGGCGCCGTATGCAAATGATTTTTCAAGATCCCTATGCGTCATTAAATCCGCGAATGATGGTCAAAGATATCATTGCCGAAGGACTGGATATTCATCACCTTGTCCATTCTAATAAAGAAAGAATGGACAAGGTGTATGAAATGTTGGCAATGGTCGGTTTAAATAAAGAACATGCCAATCGCTATCCGCACGAATTCAGCGGCGGGCAGCGGCAGCGAATCGGCATTGCCCGGGCGCTGGCACTGGATCCCGATTTTATTATTGCCGACGAACCGATTTCCGCACTGGATGTGTCGATTCAGGCACAAGTTGTTAACTTGTTGCAGAGTTTACAGGAGAAGCAAGGACTCACCTACTTATTTATTGCCCACGATCTGTCAATGGTGAAGCATATCAGTGATCGCGTCGGTGTGATGTATCTCGGCAATATGGCTGAGCTGGCTTCCAGTGATGAAGTATATAATCATCCGCTTCATCCGTATACGCAATCGCTGTTGTCGGCCATTCCGATCGCCGATCCGAAAGTAGAGCGGACAAGGGAGCGCATCATTCTCAAGGGCGAGGTTCCGAGCCCGATCGATCCGCCGAGCGGTTGCCGTTTTCGTACGCGTTGTCCATTTGCGATGGCTATTTGTGCTAAAGTGAAGCCGAAGTGGCATGAAGTCGAACAGGGACATTGGGTTGCCTGTCATCTGCATGATGAAGAAACAAAAAAAGCAACGGGGGAGAAATGATCGGCTGATCAGGCAGAAACGTTCAGTCGCGTTTGCGTGTGAGCATATGAATCAGGTAAAAGATGCCGGTTATGATTAAAAGAATGCCAATTGTTGCTTGATCCGGTATGTGGATAAAAAAGTTCAGTAAAATTGCCGAGGCAAGCAATAGAGCAAGACTCCATACTAATCGACGTAACATTTGATCCCGTCCTTTGCCATCGTTGTGCATATTTTTTTCAACCGCACATATATTATAATTGAACCGGACGAAAAAAGGACAGGCGCCGGTTTTAATGAAGGGTTCTGTTAAAAAATAATGTTATTTTTGCTGCCTATGGTTTGGAGCGCAAGACGCGAGACTCCTGCGGGAAAAGCGAGCGTCTGCAGCGAGAAACAACAGAATTAACATCAGTTTCGCCGGCATTTGCTGCCCGCAAACCGAAAACAACGCGTTATTGAGAATGGGCAGTGGCTCCCGGGAATAAAAGGGCACTTGACAGTCTATCGGATTGGGTTGACAATAAGAATGGAATGGGTTGATTTAAAAGAACTGGATATTTGAGCGTGCAAACGAATGGGTGGGGGAGGCGATAAAGTGAAGAGAAATTTAAGGCGCAGACGGAAGAAAACCATCCGAAAATGGCTGAGAAAAACGTTGGGCCAGTTGCAACCGAAATCTCAGGATGTTCCGTCGGCTAACATGAAATTGCCGGCCTGAATGGAAAATGCATTGACATAGAGTGATTCTTCGTGTAAGGGACTTCCGAATTGGACAATTGGGAGTCCCTTTTCGCTACTTTGTCGCCAAACGGAAAAATTTGTAGAAATTATGAATATTTTTTTACAAAAATGGGGTAGGAATATTAGAAGAATTATTATATAATAAACACAAGGCAAGGTACCTGGCTCCTATACAATTAAAGGAGGGCGAAGCATGGTTACGTTATATACATCTCCAAGCTGCACATCATGCAGGAAAGCAAAGGCCTGGTTAAAAGCACATAATATTCCTTTCAAGGAAAGGAATATTTTCTCCGAACCGCTGTCCATCGAAGAAATTAAGGATATTTTGCGAATGACTGAAGACGGCACCGACGAGATTATTTCCACTCGTTCGAAAGCGTTTCAGGAATTAAATATAAATCTCGATACGATGTCCATCCAGAATCTTTATGAGCTGATCAGGGATAATCCGGGCTTATTGCGCCGCCCGATTATGCTTGATGAGAAACGTCTTCAGGTAGGATACAACGACGATGAAATTCGGCGCTTTCTACCGAGAAAGGTACGGACATTCCAACTGCAGGAAGCGCAGCGTCTCGTCAATTGAATGGACGCCAAAAGAGGAGCAACCGATAATCTTGTCGGTTGTTCTTTTTTTGTCATAAACGTGAGCTGGATTTGTTGATACTCAGCAGATTATAAAGCCAACCGGCCAGCATGACGACAATAATCAGTGCGATGGTGAAAAAATGATTGGGGAAGCCGATGCGCGCAAATAACGGATGGAGTTTCGGTTCTTCCAGAATCATTTCTGAAGCGGTATAGACGAGGACGGCTCCGCCCGCATAGATCAGTAACGGAAATTTTTCCATGGCCACGAGAATGAGTTTGCTTCCCCAGACAATGATCGGGACCGATACAATCAGGCCGACGGCGATGTAGCCGATATGACCCCGAGCGGCACCGGCAATGGCCAGCATGTTATCGAGGCCCATGACGACATCGGCAAGCACGATCGTGCGCACGGCGCCGACGAGTGACAAACCGGCACGGACATGATGCTGTTCTTCCCTATTGGTGATCAGCCGCAGGGCGATGATGACGAGAAACAGGCCTCCTGCCATTAACAGAAACGGTATACTCAGCAGTGACACAACGATGGCCGTCAGAAATATGCGAACGATGACGGCCAGTCCGGTTCCAATTAAGATGGCCTTGTTTCTTTTTTTTTCCGGTAACTTCCGGCAGGCCATGGCAATCACGACAGCATTATCGCCACCGAGAATAATATCGATAAATATGATTTTCAGAATAAAGAACAAGACGTCGAAATCGGGAGTCATACGGGCTTTAGCTCCTTTCCATCGCTCAGTTCAGCTTATGCGGCCTTGTCCCCATTCATTCCACGGTGCGCACTCCGGCGGGAAACACGACATGGACAGATATGGAATATGTAAAAGAGGGACCGTTACTATTTCAATCACTGACGTTTTATCATACAATAAGCATAAGTACCGAAGGCGTTCATAGTCGGTCACTTCCGCGGAAGGCGGATGGGAAGGGAGCGTTAGTGGTGAAAATCGAACGGATCAATGAAAACACACTGAAATTCTACATCAGTTACGTAGATATCGAGGACCGTGGATTTGATCGCGAAGAGATATGGTATAATCGCGACCGAAGCGAAGAGTTGTTCTGGCAGATCATGGAAGAAGCTCACCATCAAGAATCCTTTTCACTGGAAGGACCGCTGTGGATTCAAGTGCAAGCGCTGGAAAAGGGTATGGAAATTCTCGTTACACGCGCTCAAGCATCGAAAGACGGGACGAAAGCGCAGCTCCCGGCGATAACGAGTAAACAGCTGAGTGTTCCGGTACAAAACGAGAAAAGTGAGAAAAAGCAGAAGGAACCGGAGACGGGCGATGATGATCGGACGACCTTTATTCTTCGGTTTTCCGATATTGAAGATGTTATCGGCTTAAGTCACGCATTTGGCGATGATCAGCCGACCAACGCTTCTCTGTACGTGTATCGCAATACCTATTACCTCATCGTCGCTTTTCCCGAAGAGCAGCCCGACGATTTCCAGGAAGATCATCTCAGCCTGATGCTGGAGTTCGGCACAGACAGCAATACGACCGAGACCGTGTTGCATGAGTACGGTAAACGGCTGATTGACGGTCATGCGTTGCAGACGCTGAAACGTTATTTTCCGGTGTAATAAATCATTTTTTATCAATTCGGCAGGAGGTGAGCGCCTTCTTGTCGAATTTTTAATATGCCCGCTGAAAAACCTCTCCTGAATAAACTGAAAGAGGTGAAATGATGCTGGTTGCGCAGCGTCATGACGGCACACGTTTCTGTCTTGCCGACTCTGTATGGACGAAAGCACAGCTCATCCGTATCCGCGTTCGTGAATCATTTTATTGTCCGGTTTGTCATGCTCGGGTGGTCATGAAAATCGGCACTAAAAAAAGTTGGCATTTTGCTCATCTCCCGAAACACCCCTGCAAACTCTGCGGTGAACCGGAGACCGTTCTCCATTTAAGTGGTAAGAAAGATCTCCTCGTCTGGATGAGAACACACGGTATGCCGGCCGAATTGGAACGTTATTTTCCATTATTCCGACAACGCGCGGATGTGTACGCAAACAACGATCGGCTCGCACTGGAATTCCAATGCAGCAACTTATCCGAAGCGCGCTTTATCGAGCGGACCGACGGATATCGCTCATCCGGAATCGAACCGGTCTGGATCTTGGGTGTTAATCGTTTGCGGCGGACGGCCGGTTTTCTCAGATTGTCGGGGTTTGAGCCGGCTGCCATCCGTTATCCGGTCAAACGCCTTGAACGTGCTCAGCCGTTTGCATCGCCGTTTTATCTCTTTTTCTATGATCCAAATCAACGCAATTGGTACGTTGAGAGCCAGCTCCACGCAGTTTCCGCCTGCCGTTTTATTTCCAGGGAAATCATGGTTCCAATGCGCATGTTCACGCCGCATCAACTTTTTGGGCCGCCGGGAAACGGTCGAAATGCTGCTTTTAAGTTACTTTGGAATAGGGATAAACGACAACGCCGGCTGAAATCGCCGCGGCAAATGACCAGTGAAGAATATCGGCTCCGTGTTTGGGCTTACCGATCGCGTAAAAATTTTTCCTGTTTTCCGTCTTTTGTCGGCCTGCCTCATGCCGCTTACTTATATTATTTGCAGCCGCCTTGCTGGTGGCAGCTGTGCCTGTATTATCTAATGGACGGCGGCGGTTGGTTCGGGCTCCGGCGCTTAAATGCGTTGATTGCCGGCGCCGGCGCCGCCCATCTGTTTGCCATGCGCGTCCTGCCGCAATGCCCGCCGATCTTGCGTGAGCAGCCAATCGTCATCTATTTGAATCAATTGACTCGGCTTGGCTTTGCCCAGCGGAAGTCAAACGCATGGCGATTAGTGAGCCGCGGCGTGAGCGGCAATGTCGAAGTGCTGCTGCAATCCGACCGACGGGTGCTTGATTGCCTTGAGCAAGGGCGGGCATATCGGCATTGACTTTTTTTGCTAGGCTCTGTTTAATCTGGCTTGGAGCGCAAGGCGCGAGCCTTTGCGGGAAAAGCGAGCCGGGGAGATCCCGTGGCGAGGAGGTTCGCGGATTGCCCGCGGAAAGCGAGCGTCAGCAGCGAAAAACAACAGCCCAGTTTAGCCAAGCTTTTTGCTAAGGATGAAGAAAAGCAGTAGACTATAGATTAAATAAAAATTTGCAACAAACCGGAGGTGCAGGTATGGCCGAACCACAGGCGAAGTCGCTGCTGCCGAAACGAAACGAAGTACCCATCGAGGAAAAATGGGATCTGGAATCCGTCTATCCGACAATCGACGACTGGGAAAAAGCGGTTCAACATGTCAAAGATTTAATCGAAGAAGCGGAGACGTTCAAAGGAAGAATCGGCGAATCGGCTGCTACCCTGCTTGCTTTGCTAAAAAAACAGGATGAGGTCGAAGAACAGCTAGATAAGGTTTACGTTTATGCGATGATGAAGTCCGACGAGGACACGGCCAACGCGACGTACCAAGCGTTGAAAGATCGTGCCGGCAGTCTCGCGGCTGCAGCCGGAAGCCGGCTGGCATTCGTTGTCCCTGAAGTCCTGACAATCGAGCGGGAGACGCTGGACCGCTACCTGAATGAAAATGAGGGATTGCGGCTCTATCGTCACGCTTTGCAAGAAATCGTGCGGACAAAACCACATGTCCTCGACTCAGCTAAAGAGGCATTGCTGGCGGCGGCCGGCGAAGTCACCGATGCCTCGGCGACGACGTTCGGCATGCTCAATAATGCCGACTTGAAATTTCCAAAAATCACTGATGAAAACGGCAGAGAGGTCGAGATTACCCACGGTCGTTTCGGAAAATTCATGGAAAGTGAAGACCGGCGCGTAAGAAAGGATGCGTTTGAAGGGCTCTACAGCACCTATAAAGCATTCAGGCATACGCTGGCTTCGACGCTCGCCGGCCAGATCAAACGCGATAATTTTTATGCACAGGCCCGGCATTATCAGAATGGGCGCGAGGCGGCTTTGTTCCCCAATCATATTCCCGAGGCAGTCTACGATAACCTGCTCGAAACGGTGCATCGCAACTTGCCGCTGATGCACCGCTATGTCGCGCTGCGCAAGAAGGTACTGAATGTCGAAGCATTGCATATGTACGATCTATACGCACCGCTCGTTCCGGATGCGGCGATCAAGATAACCTATCGGCAGGCACAGCAGCTCGTATTGGCGGGACTGGCCCCCCTCGGCGAAGACTATCTTGACGTCATTCGCGACGGCTTCAAAAAGCGCTGGATCGACGTGCGGGAAACGCAGAATAAACGTAGTGGCGGTTATTCCGCCGGATGCTACGGGACGATGCCCTTTATTTTGCTGAACTGGCAGGATAACATCAATAGTGCGTTTACACTTGCCCATGAACTCGGTCACTCGATGCACAGCTACTATTCTCGGAGCCACCAGCCGTTTCCTTACGCAAGTTACTCGATCTTCGTCGCCGAAGTTGCTTCCACCTGCAATGAAGCGCTTTTCAGTCATTATTTGCTCAACCGCTCGACGACCAGGAAAAAAAGGCTGTATCTGCTGAACAATCGGCTTGAGGGATTTCGCACGACGGTATTCCGACAGGCCATGTTTGCCGAATTCGAACACTTAATCCATGAAAAAGCACAACAAGGCGAGGCGCTGACGGCAGATACCTTAACGAAATTGTATTACAATCTGAATCAAGTTTATTTTGGCCCGGACATTGTCGTCGACCGGCAAATCGGACTCGAATGGGCGCGTATTCCCCATTTTTACTATAATTATTATGTTTATCAATATGCGACCGGTTACAGCGCCGCTTCGGCACTTTCCCGACAGATTTTAAGCGAAGGCAAGCCCGCGGTTATCCGTTATAAAAATTATCTGAAATCCGGCAGCTCGGCTGATCCGCTCAGTGTCTTGAAAAAGGCCGGTGTCGACATGACCGATGCCCGATCGATTCAACAGGCGATGGACGGATTTGCCGAAGTATTGGCTGAGATGGAGAACTTGATTGGCGATTAATGGCAGGTAAAGGACCAAGCCCCCCGGAAGATTTTTCCCGGAGGGCTTTTGTTTAATTGTGTTTTTTCCGCCATGTCATCAGCCGGACCAGCAGCATTAAGGCCACGAAAAAAAATGTCCCCGTCAGCAGCACGGACTCCATATGCAACAATCCGAGTAGATAGTGATAAAAAGCGATCAGGATCACCGCCGCGAGTAGCAAAACGGCCGCCGGTTTCATCGCTTCGGGTGCACACCTCATCTGATTTGGTATCGACGGCCCGGATCTTTAGCGATCCGAAAGCCGTCCGCTAAAACAGTATGCCCGCTCAGCCGGCGATATACTTCCAATATTCACCGCTCTTTAATTTAATCGGTTCCACTATTTTCCGCAGTTGCAACTGGCGCAGTTCTTTCAGCGCTTCTTCTTCCGACCAGTCGTAGACGACAGCGACTTCCCGAGTTGTCAAATAAATTTCTTTAGCAAAGTAATCGGCAAGGATGGGTGGATCGGCGGGTGTCGGTTTGCTTCCGAGCAGTTCCGTCAGAATCTGGACGTAGATGTCGTAATCATAATGACCATTGATGCGGACGGCAGCGTCGTCGGAACACGGATTGGTAAAAACGAATGACGGCAGTTCAGTGATTTCCATTTCATTAGCCAATTTTCGATCGGCCTGCAGCGCTTTGATGGAGCGGCAAGAATGATAGTCGTTTGAGAATTCGCCGGTATTTAAGCCGGCAAGATGGGCAACGGCAATCAGGTCGTCGAACTCATTTAACCCCTGACGGTTGAGAAAAATCTGTTCGCGGATCCGCCTTAGAAAACGATTGCCGGCCACCATTCCCTGAAATTCGGCCGCCTTTATCGCCAATGCCACCGAGTAAGGAGACGGCGGGTCTTCGCTCCAGACGCCGCTGTCACAGCACGTCCCCGTCAGGCAGGCATACCGGTCCCATTCTTCGGCTATTTTTTTAGCGTCGAAGAATTGCTGCCTGTTGGCCGTATCGTGTTTGGTAGTCAATAAAAATCGCAATGTAAAATAGTGACAATACTCAACGATAAATTTTTTAATCAATGGTTCGATACCCCAGCACTCCGGACAGAGTGGATCAATGAATGCCAGGATTTCAATGCGCGGCGTATAATGATGCGAATGATCGCTGATTGAACACGTCATCTTTCCGGGCGTCCCCTCGCAAAATGAACTTCTGTCGGAACGTGTCAAGGGAAATCACCTCTCATGTTGTTTCTCTCTATGCCGGTCATCCTTAAATGCCTGACTTTCCTTTATATTTATATGCCCATGCAGCCGAACCCGTCTGCCGGTACTTTCGACCGGCGCAGGGGTATCATCAAGCTTTCTATATTGTAACAAGCATCGACCGCCGGGGGCAACTAATCGGGCTTCTCGGCCGGGCCCGAAGTAACAATGCTGCAACTCTTGAGAAAACATTCACATAATGATAAATACAGATGATCTTTCTCATCGGCTGATCAATTCTGGTATTTTGTAAAAACAAAATGCATAAAGCGTTTAACCGCAGGAGATAAATAGCGATCCCCATACCAGGAAAGGCCGATTTGCCGTTTGCAGCTTGGCCAACGGACATGCACTTTAACAACTTTATCGTCGTCAATGTCCTTCTGATCGGGGAGAAGGGCGACCCCGAGTCCGGATGCAACGAGTCCGGCCAGCGTGGTAACTTCTTCGCCTTCAAATGCGATCTTCGGAGTAAAATTTGCTTTTTTACATAATTTATCGGCAATCTTTCGTAGTTCAAATCCCGGTTTCATTGAAATCAGAGGTTCATCGCGAATCTCCTGCAAAGTCACAGATTCTTTCCCGGCCAGCGGATGGTTTACCGGCACCATCAGGAATAATTCTTCTTCCCACAGTTTTTCCCACTGAATACGCGCATCGCCGAACGCATGATGGACAAAGCAGAGATCGATTTCCCCCGCCTGCAACTGCCTCAGCAAAGAGATATTGTTATTTTGATAAAGCTTAATCTTTGTATTCGGATGCAAAGTCTGAAAATTGCTGAGGATATCGGGAATGATGTTAATGCCGATCGTGTGCAAGAAGCCAAGTGAAACAGTGCCGTACTCGGGATCGAGCAACGCCTGCATCTCCTGCTTGGTTTCTTCGAATTCCTTCAAAATGCGATTGACGTGTTTTAGGAAAACCTTTCCATAACGATTGAGAATAATACTGCGTCCCTGACGTTCAAAAAGACTAACGCCGAGCTCATCCTCCAACCTGGCAATCGACCGGCTCAATGCCGGTTGGGAAATAGACAACGCTTCCGCCGCCCGCGTCATATGTTGCAATTCGGCGACTTTTTGAAAGTATTCAATCTGCTGCCATTCCATCAGACTCACCCCTTTGGTCGTTGTTCCGTTCGAATAGCGCAGTGGGATACATAATCATTCCCTTACTAATAAGATAGCACATAATACTCGCAATGCATAAATTAGATGCATAGGGAGACAACCATCCAGCGGTGAATCGTTGCTTCTGCCCGAGGCTGCCTATGTTTAGCTATTAAGTCACTGCAGAACGGAACGGACGGCCTGAATAATTTTACATAGAAACGCTTGGGACTTTGTTTTGCGACGGTTGCGACGGTATTGTGCGGTCGATGCCGTTCATTGCGGGAATCTCCGTTTGATTTTATCGACTGTCGACGATTGGCCGGCTTGATTATTTCCGCAGCCGATGCTTCGGCCCTTGGATGGTGTGCTGGTGTCTTTCACATCGCGATGTACGATTCAATGCGCCGTGCTGATTGCACTTCTGCCTGTGACGCTGCGGCGAGAAGAGACCGGAACCGTTCACTTCGGCTATAATAAGAGAAGTGGATGCTAATTTGAGGCAAAGAGGTGTGACTGGTGACAGTATTTGAGCAATATAAGTACGAACGACCGGATATGAAAACTTATGAAAAGGCGTTCGCCGACGCTTTCAATGCGCTTAGGTCCGCATCGTCGGCGAAAGCGGCGGAACAGGCGGCCGGCCGAATCAATGAGTTGCGTAAACATCTGGATACGATGGTAAATCTGGTAGAGATTCGCCATACTGTCAATACCGACGATCCCTTCTACAAGAAGGAAAACGATTTTATGGATCGGGCGATGCCAGTTTTTGAAGGGAAAGCCTATGAATTTTATAAGCTGCTGTTTGCTTCGCCGTACCGGGAAGAATTGAAAAGCAAGTGGGGCGATCAGCTATTTGCGCTTGCCGAGGCACAGTTGAGATCGTTCGCTCCCGCTGTCATTGGGCTGATGCAGGAGGAGAATAAATGGTCGTCGGCGTATACCAAGCTCGTGGCCGCCGCGAAGATTCCTTTTCAGGGCGAAGAGCGGACACTGGCGCAACTGGGCCCATTTATGGAGTCAAGTGACCGAGCCGTCCGCAAATCGGCATCGGAAGCGCGTTTCGGCTATTTTGCCCAGCACGAGGACGAGTTCGACGATATATACGATCACTTGGTAAAAATCCGGACGGAGATCGCCCGCCGGCTCGGGTACAATAACTATGCCGACATGAGTTACGATCGGATGGCCAGGATTGGTTACGATAAAAAAATGGTTGCCGCTTACCGTGAGCAGATTCATCAATATGTTGTTCCGGTTGCGAGTAAATTGTATGAACGGCAGCGGGAGCGTCTCGGCTTGGATCGTCTGACATATTATGACGAACCCTTTCAATTTAAAACCGGCAACGCCAAACCAAAGGGCGATGCCGATTGGATTATTGCGCGCGGAAAGCAAATGTATGAAGAACTTTCTCCGGAAACCGGTAAGTTTTTTCGCTTCATGCTCGATCATCATTTGCTGGATTTACTGGCGACGAAAGGGAAGGCCGGCGGCGGCTACTGTACCTATTTGTTTGATTACCACTCTCCGTTTATTTTTTCTAATTTTAACGGGACGTCCGGCGATGTCGACGTCTTGACGCATGAAGCGGGGCATGCGTTTCAAGTCTATACGACAAAAACGGACCTTCCCGAATACCGTTGGCCGACCAACGAAGCTGCCGAGATTCATTCGATGAGCATGGAATTTTTTACTTGGCCGTGGATGAATCTCTTTTTCAAGGCGGATACTCCTAAACGTAAATTCGCTCATCTGAGCGGAACGCTGCTGTTTCTGCCTTACGGCGTCAGTGTCGATGAATTCCAGCATGTCGTATACGAACATCCGGACATGAGTGCGGGGCAGCGCAAACAGGCCTGGAAGCAGATCGAACAAAAATACCTTCCGCAACGCGACTACGATGGTTTCGATTATCTCGAACGGGGCGGATTCTGGCAGCGTCAGGGACACATTTACGAAGTACCGTTCTATTACATCGACTATCTGTCTCTTATACACATCTGACGCTGCCGACGAATAGCCTTGTGTAGATC
>UQRJ01000010.1 GCA_900543345.1 uncultured Sporolactobacillus sp.
GATGTCTTAGGGTCTCGTGGGCTCGGAGATGTGTATAAGAGACAGATGTAAGGAGTGGAAGCCATGTGGGATTTGACAACCGGCAGCACGATGAAAAAAATCTTTCTTTTTACGATCCCATTATTTATCGGCAATTTATTCCAGCAACTATATAACGTGGTTGACACGCTGATCGTCGGGCGGACAATCAGCGTTCGCGCTTTGGCTGCGGTCGGCGCGACGGACAGCTTGTTTGCGTTGGTCATCGGTTTTGCCCAGGGAATGACGGTCGGATTGGCAATCATCACGGCAAAACGGTACGGTGCTCGTGATTATCGCGGAGTTAAAAGAAGTTTTGCCGTCAACCTGATCATCTGTCTGGCTGTTTCGGTCATCCTGACCGGAGCCGGAGTGATGCTGACACGTCCTATTCTGATCTTGATGCAGACACCGGCCGACATTATCGACGATGCCCAGAAGTTTATTATGGTTTGTTTCTGGGGAATTACGGCAACGGTGCTTTATAATTTGTTCAATAATACTCTGCGGGCACTCGGCGACAGCCGCGTTCCGCTCATCTTCCTTGCCCTGGCTTGTGTGCTGAATATCGTGCTTGATTTTATTTTTATCGTTAACTTTCATTTAGGTGTCGGCGGGGCGGGACTGGCTTCGGTTGTTGCCCAGGGCTTTTCCGGTTTGCTTTGCTATTGCTACATCAAGCGTTATGTTCCGCTGCTCGTATTAAATCGGAAGGCATTCGCTTTCCACTTTTGTTCGGTTCGGCAGCATCTGCAGCTTGGATTGCCGATGGGCTTTCAAACTTCGGTCATTTCGATCGGTGCGGTCATTCTCCAAGTTATGCTGAATACACTTGGTTCGGATGCGGTTGCTGCTTACACCGCGGCGGGACGGATTGATTTCTTGGCGGTCCAACTGTCCCTTTCCTTCGGCATGACGATGGCGACTTTTGCCGCGCAGAATGCCGGTGCCCGTCGTTACAACCGCATCCGCAGGGGAGTCAATCAGACGATCGTCTGCTCTTGCCTGCTCAGTCTGGTGATGGGGGCGCTGATTATTCTCTTCGGCCGGCAGCTAAGCGATCTGTTCGTCGGTAATCGGCAGCCGGCGGTGACGCGGCTCGTGCAGATCTATTTTTGGTGTAATAGCAGTTTGTAT
This sequence comes from uncultured Sporolactobacillus sp., assembly GCA_900543345.1. Classification (GTDB taxonomy): domain Bacteria; phylum Bacillota; class Bacilli; order Bacillales; family Sporolactobacillaceae; genus Sporolactobacillus. The sequence continues at coordinate 1,156 of UQRJ01000010.1, forward strand.
GTTCTGGTCGCCCTGATGTTTATCCTACGCTATACGTTGCAAGGGCTCGGCCGCAGTCTGGCTCCGACGGTGGCCGGTTGCGTCGAGTTGGCGATGCGCGCCATTGCCGGTGTTGTTCTGATCCGGAGCTGGGGTTTTACCGGCGCGGCCTTGGCCAACCCGCTCGCTTGGTTGGGCGCGTTGCTCGTACTGATCGGACCGGCGATCCAGGTGAACCGGCAACTCAGAGAATATAATGATCACCGATCCGGTCGGAGACGGGTAGCGATGGAGACGGCCGGACACTAACGGGCAGCCTCGCGATCGGAGAATCATCTGTTGTTTCGCGTAAAAAATCCCCTGAGGTCGCTTCAGAGGATTTATTTCGGCCGTTTTATTAACGGAACATCGTTTGTAATGCTTTTGCCAATACTTGCGGATTGCGATTGTATGGCGTAACCGGGCATATTTTTTTATCGATATCGAAGAGCGTATAAACGGCGATACGTGCTGCCCGGACGGAATACTCTTCAGTAAATACCATGTCCTCAGGAATCTCCACGAATTGGCTGATTAAGGCAAAATTTGTGCTGCCTGCCGGTACGACCGGCGGCCGATCGGCCATTGCCCGAGGCTGGAATTGTGCGTCGACGTATGGCATGTAGCACGGGATGACATTAACGATATCCGCTTTTAGCTCGTCCCAATCTTCGTCCCACTGAAAGTGACCGATCAGTTCGCGAAAAATTTCTTCGCCGTTGCAGCTTTTCATGGGTTTGTCTACATAATCGCCATTGTGATCGGGATAGAGACCGTAACCCCAGAAAATCGTCGTGTCCATCTGCTGATCGGGGAAATGGGGTTGGGCTGCCACTACAATGCTCATTAGCCAGCCGGAATCTTTGAATGTCATCAACGCGCCGCTCCCGGGAATGTTGCCACTGAACGCTTCGATTTTTTTCAGCATCTTATTTCCCCGGCAAGTCACCGTGAAACTTTGCCAATTGCTCTGATCTTTATGGCTGAAAAAGGGTTCGGGATTGCCGAGCCCCGGTTTTTTGCGGGCAATCTTGTACCATAGTTCGCCGGAAATCGGTTTCTGCTGCGGCACGGGTGCCGGGCGGCTCCAATCACCTTGAGTCGTGCTGTCGGTCATACAGGCATTGGTGGCGATGACGATGTCGTCTTCCTTTAAACGCAAGACCTCTTTGTCATCCAAATGAATGGCGGTGGCGGTGATCCCCGTTCCGTCCTTAAAGTCGATGTCGGTAACCGTTTGGTTCAGCGAAAAATCGACACCGTGTTTTTCAAGATACGTTTTTAATGGGCGAATCAGACTGTCGTATTGATTATACGGTGTCCGTGTTACCCCTTCCAGCGTGTCGATCCGGCTAAATTCCAGAATCATACGATTCATATAACGACGCAGCTCAAACAGACTGCTCCACTTCTGAAAAGCGAAGGTCGTCTGCCACAGGTACCAGAAATTTGTCTCGAAAAAATGCGGTGAAAACCATTGCTCGATCGTCGCATTGTCAAGCTTTTCCTCTGCTGTCGTTAACAGCCGAAGCAAATCCAGCCTGTCTTGGGTGTTAAAGCCCATTGAGTGGACATCTAAAATTTTCCCATCACGGTCAATGAGCCGGGCCTGTGCGTGAGTCGGATGCAGATGATCAAAATTGAGAATCTCCTCAGTCACACTCTTTCCGTCCAATTCAAGTGAAGGAATGCCGGCAAAAAGGTCCCAGAAGTTTTCATAAGTTTCTTCGTTCAGCATCCGACCGCCCCGACAAATGTAGCCCTTTTCATTTCCGCCCGCTCCGTCGTTGCTGCCGCCGAGGATATGCAGCCCTTCAATGACATGGATGTGGCAGCCGTCGAAATGAGCGTCGCGTATAAGATAGACTGCCGCTGCCAGAGAAGCAATGCCGCCGCCGATCAGATATACTTGTTTATCGCCATAGTAGCGGGAGCGGATCGCTTCGTCGACATTGCGGCGATGTTCTTCTTCACGCTTGGTCTGCAGTTTTTTTGCGGTAAGGTAAGATGCGGCTAGAGCGCCTGTCGTCAGTAGTATGTTTTTCTTTTTCATTGCCGAATGCCTCCCATCACTGATCTGCATCCTTAACATACCGTCTCTGCACCCATTTTACTCTAGCTGGTTTCACTCGTTTGTCCGATTTTCGGACATCCGCCCGGTTTTGTCAGAATCCGGCGGATTATCTCGATAAATAGCGGACGAGAGCCGCTCGGTATCCGTGGCCATTTGCCGGAGATGCCCGGCAATTTTTGCCGCCTTTTCCCGAAAATTGTGCTGGATCCAGTGAATCAGGATGCCGCTGCATCCGTAGGAAAAGAACCGCGCATAAAAAGAACGATTTTCTTTGTCCACATCGTTGTCTTGATCCAGTCTGGCAAACAGCTTGAAAAATAACTGCTGACAGATTTTCGCAAAGCAGGAGGCAAGGCATCCGGGATCGCTTTGCACCGTATTCCGATAAAAATCACGATTGTGCTGGATCGCTTCCAGCATCGTCAGCACGTGATCGTTCCAATTCTCAAGGCTAATCCCCTGGTAAAAGTTGGTCAGCGCCGTTTCTCTGTAAGTCCAGTCCAGCAACTGGTATTTATCGACGAAATGATAATAGAAAGTCTGCCGATTCAGTCCGCAGAGATCGGTGATATCGGCGATACTAATCTTGGCGAATCGTTTTTGCTTACATAGCGAAATCAATGCGTCGGATAGTGCTTTTTCAGTGATCTGTGAACCGGACATGGCGCCAGCCTCCCCTTTTTCTTTATTTTAACAAATCCGAGAGTATCGCCGCAGCCGACCGCTCCTCTCTCCCTGTCCGACCGCCGGTTCGATGCATCCGTTTTCTGCCGGATCGCACCGGAATGCGGATGCATTTTCAAGTAAGTGACTGAATAAAAAATTTTTAAAACTATCCCCAAATAACATACACCGCGCTAAATGTGGTAATGTGGTAATAAAAGAAAATAACGGACTTTTTCCTTTTGACTGTAGTATAATAATTTTACTCCATAAAGAGGAGACGATGGTAATGGACGACAAGTTGAGAGTCGGCATTCTGGGCGCAACCGGTTTTGTCGGACAAAGATTCATCACCCTACTGGAAAATCATCCCTATTTTAAAATTACCGCACTTGCGGCCAGCAGTAGATCTGCTGGTAAAACATATGAAGAGGCAGTCGGAGACCGTTGGAAACTTACTATTCCGATGCCGGATTCAGTAAAGACTTTTCGTGTGCAGGATGTGCAGGATGTCGGCCCAATCAGCCAAGCGGTCGATCTGGTTTTTTGCGCGTTAAAAATGCCGAAAGCGGCGATAAAAGAACTGGAAGAACGTTATGCTAAGGCGGAAATCCCGGTTATATCGAATAATTCCGCCAACCGGGGGGTAGCGGATGTGCCGATGATGATCCCGGAAATCAACAGCGACCATCTGCGAGTCATCGACGCGCAGAAAAAACGGCTGGGCACGAGATTCGGTTTTATCGCCGTGAAGCCGAATTGCTCGATTCAGAGCTATGTACCGCCGCTGTCCGCATTAGCCGAATTCGAACCGGAGAAGGTCGTTGTCAGCACCTATCAGGCCATTTCCGGCGCCGGCAGGACATTCAGGGACTTCCCGGAAATTGAAGACAATGTCATTCCGTACATTAGCGGTGAGGAAGAGAAAAGCGAACAGGAACCGATGAAAATATGGGGCAAGGTCGAGGGCGGCAAGATTGTAAATGCGGCGAAACCGCTGATTACGACGCAGTGCATCCGCGTTCCGGTTTCCGACGGTCATCTGGCCACTGTGTTTGTCACGTTCAAGTATAAGCCGACAAGGGAGCAGATTCTTGAACGCTGGGCATCCTACAGCGGGAAACCGCAAGCGTTGCAATTGCCGAGCGCGCCGAAGCAGTTCTTGAAATATATGAGCGAACCCGATCGTCCGCAGACTGGCCGCGACCGTGATTACGAACACGGCATGGGGATCACCATCGGCCGGCTGCGGGAAGATACACTGTTCGATTATAAATTTGTCTGCCTGTCGCACAACACATTGCGCGGTGCGGCCGGCGGCGGTGTGCTGACGGCCGAATTGCTGAAAGCGGAAGGTTATCTTGTTTCCAGGCAGCAAAAACGAGCCGGCGTGCAGGTTAATTCATGACTGTCAATTATTTTTCAAGAGAGAGCGAAATGCTCTCTTTTTTCTTGCCCTTATTTTAGAAACGACGGCAACGTACCGATGCAGTTTGCCGAGAAATCTTCATATCTGCTTTGCGTTAACTGGCGGAGCGGCACTTCAAAAATTTCAATGTCTTTAAGTTGCTTAATATATAAGTGCGATGTAATATAAATATATTGTTATATAAATGGAGGCGAATATATGAACGCCACAGCCGGGAAAGTGACGGAAATATCGTCGATGCTTAAACTGCTTGGTGATCCAACGCGATTGATGATTCTTTCTTATCTGAAGCACGGTGAACGCTGCGTCTGCCAATTGGTCGACTTGCTCGGTATTTCGCAGCCGGCCATGAGTCAGCAGTTGAAGAAGCTGCGGATTGCGGGGCTGATCAAGGAACGAAAACAGGGAACATGGGTGTATTATCGGCTGAGCGAATCGCTTCCCGGCTATCTATCGGTCATTATCGATGCGCTTCCCGATCGAGCGGTCGGTCCATGCGGCCAATGTGATTAACGCTTCATGTCCAGGACGATGGCTTCGCATTCGTTGTCAGTCAAAATGAAAGGAACAATGCTATGACGAAAAAAATGATCTATTTTCTTTGTACCGGCAACGCCTGCCGCAGTCAGATGGCCGAAGGGTTCGGTAAAAAATACCTGGGCGACGCGTTCGACGTCCGGTCGGCAGGCATCGAAGCGCACGGCCTGAATCCGGATGCCGTAGAAGCGATGCAAGAAGTCAATATTGACATTTCCCGGCAGCAATCGAAAGTGATCGATCGCTACTTGTTGAATCAAGCCTACTTGATTGTGACGCTTTGCGGCGATGCCGAGGAGCGCTGTCCGATCACGCCGCCGCAAGTAAGAAGAGAACACTGGGGATTCGAAGACCCGGCAAAGGCACAAGGCACGGCGGCTGAACGGCAAGCGGCCTTCCGACGTGTGCGGGACGGCATTGCAAAACGGATAAAACAACTAGCTGAAGAGGAAAAAGCGCGAAATGATTTATCGGGGGAAACACAATGACAACTATTCGCATTGTTGAACCGGCAGAATCAATGACGTTTCCGTAGTTTCGAATCAGGTGGTTAAGCAGTCGATGGATGCCTTGGCCGATGTAACGGACGGCAAGCTTTGCCGTCGGCGGATCTTGCGGCTGTTGCTCGTCCGGGTGCTAACTGAGCCGTTTTAAGTTGATCGTGAAGTTAGCCTCATCACTCCGTTTTATTGCCGGGATTTCAAGATGAAGAAGGAGAACAGATGATGTCCGCAGCTTTAGCTATTCTTGTTTTTTTAGTGACATTGACGTTGGTCATCTGGCAACCGCGGCATTTGTCGATCGGCTGGTCGGCTTGCGGTGGTGCCGTTCTCGCTTTGCTTATTGGTGTCGTCGATTTTCACGAAGTATGGACAGTGACCGGCATCATTTGGAATGCTACATTGTCATTTGTGGCGATCATTATGATTTCGCTGATCCTGGACCGTATCGGTTTTTTTGAATGGGCGGCCCTGCACATGGCTCGATTGGCCGGCGGTCACGGCATTCGGATGTTTATTTACATCGCGATCCTCGGAGCGATCATCTCCGCGCTGTTTGCGAATGACGGCGGTGCGCTGATTCTGACACCGATTGTTCTGGCGATGGTTCGGGCATTAAAATTTGACGAACGCCGCGTTTTTCCGTTTGTGATTGCCTGTGGGTTTATTGCCGACACGACATCGCTGCCGCTGGTCGTCAGCAACCTCGTGAACATCGTCTCTGCCGATTTCTTCGGCATCACATTCGGCCGCTACGCGTTGTACATGGTCTTGCCGACGATCTTTTCGCTTGTTGCCAGTATCGTCGTCCTTTATCTTTATTTTCGTAACGCATGGCCGCATCGATACGATTTGGCTGATCTAAAAAAACCGGCTTCGGTGTTAAAAGACAAACGGATGTTCCATATTTCCTGGTTTGTTCTCATTGCCCTTGTTGCCGGCTATTTCGTCAGCAGCTTGTTTCATATTCCGGTTTCGTTTATCGCATTGACGATTGCTTTTATTTTCTTGCTGCTCGGCAGCTACAGCCCAGCTGTTCGGACGGCATCGATTTTGAAAAGTGCGCCGTGGGCCATCGTTTTCTTTTCACTCGGAATGTATGTCGTTGTCTACGGACTTAGAAATGCCGGCATCATCGGGCTGTTGGGCCAAGTGATCGAGGCCGGGGCGCAGGGCGGCTTGCTGGCCGGCACATTGATGATGGGTTTTGTCTCCGCTGTTTTGTCGGCACTTATGAACAACATGCCGACGGTGATGATTAATGCGCTGTCGATTGACGGGACATCAATAACGGGCATCATGCATCAGGCACTAATCTATGCTAATGTCGTCGGTGCCGATCTCGGCCCGAAAATGACACCCATCGGTTCGCTGGCCACCTTGCTCTGGCTGCACGTGCTGGCGGACAAAGGTGTCAAGATCGGTTGGGGACGCTATTTTAAGATCGGCATCGTAATGACCGTCCCGGTATTGTTTGTCACGCTGATTGCCGTCTATTTTTCGGTTATGCTGTTTGGATAAGGCTGGGATATGGAGAGGCGGCTGCGTGACGGACAGGCCTTAACCGGCGCGGATTTCGTCCGATTCAGGTAAACTTGATCCTCTTGGAGTTGAATATGTTTCTGTTTATGCCGAGCCGGTCTTATCGTGTTTTTTACCATCAGATGTCATACTGAAATCGGCCTTGCCGAAGTGCCGGAATTCGAAAACTCAAAAGTGATGAAAATCAGCCCTGTGTTTTTGGAAGAATCTATGATACGAGGAGCGATCGCTATGGAAGTTTCTAATGATCAAATCAGACAAAATGTCCGCCGCCGCTATCGGCAAATTGCTTTGGAAGTTGAACCGTCGTCCGGCTGTTGTTCTTCAGCCGGTTGTTGCGCTGCGACATCGGAACCGAACCGCAAATCAATGAAATTGGGCTATTCCGTTACGGAACTGGCCGCCGTTCCTGAAGGCGCCAATCTGGGTTTAGGATGCGGCAACCCTCAGGCCATTGCTGCGCTGAAGCCTGGGGAAACGGTTCTGGATCTGGGGAGCGGAGGAGGGTTCGACTGTTTTCTTGCCGCGCGCCGGGTCGGAGAGGGCGGCCGCGTGATCGGCGTCGATATGACGGCGGAAATGGTCAGCAAGGCGCGCCGCAATGCAGAAAAAGGAGCGTTCGATCAAGTTGAATTTCGTCTCGGCGAAATTGAACATCTGCCGGTGGCTGATCAAAGCATCGACGTGATCATTTCCAATTGTGTGATTAATCTTTCTCCCGATAAGCCGCAAGTATTTACCGAAGCCTACCGGGTTTTGCGACAAGGAGGACGGCTCGCCGTTTCCGACGTTGTCTTGACCGCCGAACTTCCCTCGAAAATAAAGAATGATTTCGACGCTTCCTACGCCGGCTGTATAGCGGGGGCCTCATCGATCGACGACTTGAAAAAAATGTTGAGCGAAACCGGTTTTGCCGAGATAAAAATTGAACCCAAAGACGCATCAAAAACATTTATTAAAGACTGGTCTCCGGGCACAAACATTGAGAAGTATATTGTTTCAGCCGTCATTCAAGCGGTTAAGCCGTGATTAGACCGGTGAACAACTTGCTTGTGCTTGCTCGGTAATGCACGCCTAGCAGATGAAAATGGACCTATGAATGAGGAGAACTATTATTGATGCAAACGCAGTTGGGCCTCATCGGAGTATACGCGGTCCTATTCGAAGCGAGGTTGATCCGCTTTGCCTAAAACCTGGTCCCGGAAGTTCGGTATTTTATCGTGATCGGCGGCATTGTGCTGGTTGCCGGCATTATCCTCTTCTTGGCAACGCCGCAGTTCCGGCGTTTATTGAGGATACCGACTGACGGGTGCGGAAGTGTTGTGGGGCCGGCGCTTGTCGGCGTGCGGCTTCTCTCTCGTTGCTCATCTGCGGCATCGCAATGGTTTGATAAATGATTGACGAGGCATGGTGTCATAAAAATCGCGCCATGTAATCAAGAGATCATTGCTTAAACTCTCACGCCAGCCGCCGATTTAGCCGAAACTAATCGTCGGTCGCCAGGTCAAGGACGGCGAGGACCGCGGCGAGCACAAGTTGCGTGATGAATAGAATCGAAACGGAGTTCATCAGATAATCCAGGATATTAACAACGGCTAAATTGACGGTCGTGTAAGCAAGAAGCAAAAGGACAGATATCGCTGGTTGCTTTTTTGACTTGTGTATTGAAAAAAGGCTGCTTAACGTCAATCGGATGATTTTTTCAAAAATGTCGGCGAAGATGCCCAGCAGGAAAAAGAGCAGCGTGAAAATCAGCAGTGATTGCAAGCTGTCGTAATGAATGCCTAATAAACGGAACAGTCCGAGGAATCCGAAGTAAAATAGAATAAATACTGCGGTGAGGACGACGGCGATGATCAGGACAATGGAGGCAATGATGAATAGTCTGCCAACCGTTGATTCGTTTTTAAAGCGATCTTTTTGAGACATATGTGCATACTCCTATATGTGAACGGACGAATGTCGTCGATCGTCGGCTAACCGAATCTGCCCGTTCATCATTTGTGACAGACAGCCTCAATATTGTAACCGTCAGGATCGTAAATGAACGCAGCGTAATAGCTCGGATGGTAGTTTTTCCGATAGCCGGGAGCGCCGTTACTGCGCCCGCCAGCCGCCAGACTTAACCGAAAAAATTCCTGCACCGCTTGATGGTCTTTAGCTTGAAAGGCAAAGTGACCGGGAACGGGCGTACCCATCGTCAGCCAGAAATCGCCGCCCGGATCGCTGGAGATATCGTCGCTGAAACTGACCGTATGCTTTTTTTCAAGCTGCCGGTGGTAGCCAAGCGGCACCAGGACTTTTTCATAAAAAGCCGCACTTCGCTTTAGATCGCTGACGGTGATCTTGATATGATTGATCATGGGGAAAACCTCCCGCCTTCTTTTGCCAATTCCTCTCTTTTATTATAAGACTTACGCAGGCAATCATGAAACCATTTTTAGTCTTTTTGAAGCTCTGGAATGAAGAGGGATTGCGGCAAGATCTAACAGAGTCGGGATGTGCCCTTTTTTCGCAGCCAAAATAGTCGCGTCGACGTTGAAAACAATTGAATATGCTTACTGAGTTCGATCGGCCGGCAGCAAACAAGCAGTCTGAAAAAATAAGTCGATCCGGAAAAATAGGGGTCCATATTCAGCGAATATGGATCCCTAAGCACATCATATTTTTTTAGTCGACGAAACGGCTGTCTTTAGCCGATCGTCGTTTACATCAGTCCGGTAATGTGGAACCAGCCGGCCTGAATCAAAGCAACAATAAACATGATGACCGTCAGCGGAATTCCCAGTCTGATGACTTCCTTCTGTGTGTATCCACCTGTATCCGGATCGTTGCCGACGAGGATGGCCAGATTGTGGAAAGGCAGAATATAGTGGAGGTTGACAACCGAGAAAACGATTAGCGAAACAGCCAGCGGACTAATGCCGAGGTGCGACGTTGCCGCGACAACTGCCGGAATCGTCACGCCCATGACGGCGATAACGGATCCCATAAACATATGAATGATGATCGCGAACAAGGTAATGAGCAAGGCCAGAATGAAGATGTTGTGCGGCATCGACGCCGGCAAGATTTCTTCGGCCAGCCAATGATTCATTCCCGTCACTTTACCGACGTCGCCGATAGCAATTGCCGATGTCAGAAAGACGAGCACATTAACGGGGACTTCGCTCCACGACTTCGCTGTGAGCACTTCGCCAATTACCGGCAGGCTCATCATCAGGGCGACAATTAATGTAATCCAACCGACGTTGATACCCGTTAAACCACTTGTCAACCATAATAAAATAGCAATACACAGCCAGACGATCGTCCGTATCTCACGATTCGACAAGGGTCCGAGCGATTTCTGTTTCTCTTTGAGCACATTCAAGTCGATACTGACTTTTTTCGTCGGCTTGAACAATATCATAAACAATAACATCGTTAAAGCGCCGGCGAGAATCATCGGCACGCCCATATAACCGAAGTAGCTGAGAAAGGTGACATCGACGCCGGAATCGGCCACGGCCAGCGGATTAAGCGTCGAATCGCCGGTTAAGAATACACCGGAGAGCGGACAGGAAGCGGCGAAGACCGCCAGACCGATCTTGGCCCGGTCTTCAGACGGCATGCCGGCGCTTTTAGCTACGACATCCATGACCGACATAATCAGAAAAGCCCGCGGCCACGGATGAGGAATCAACAGCGCCATAATCAGGGTCAGCACAAAGATAGAGACGATGATGCCGTTCCAGGAACGGACAAAACGGATAATAAACGAATAAGCAATGCGTTCGCCAAATCCCGAATCACGGACGGCACCGGCAATCAGATAAGCGCCGATGACCAGCCACATGATCGAGCCGGTCCACGATGATGAAAAGACTTGTACCGGCGTGGCCACGCGTAAAATAATCAGCAGCATTAAATAAATGCCTCCGACATAGGCTGGTTGAGCAACCTGCGTTGCCCACCAGACCACTGTCATCAGCGTTAAGGCCAGACACATATGACCGGCCGCCGGAAGGCCGTGCAGCGGCAGCAGGTAAGTAATGATAAATACGGCCAAGCCGCCGAAAAAGCCGATCACCCGTTTATTCATGGAGAATTCCTCCTTCGTTTGATTTTTAACTCATGTCGTTTAAAACGATTGTTAAACTAATCAACTCGTATCCTAATTTTGCAAGAGAGTGGAAAATCCCGATCTGCCGGCGATATTTTGCCGACATGCGCGATCCATTGTTTTCATCGGTTGCTATTTTGCCGCGCGTTCCATAACATAAAAAGGGGAGCCTTCTCTGATCGGTCGGTTGGTGATGCCGGTTTACTGGTTTAGAGTAAGGAATCCCCTTTTATTTGCGAGCCTGCCGGGATCATATTGTCAGCGAATCTTCTTCGGATTCTTGTCGCGGTCTTTCTCGATCGTTTGATCTATTCCTTCGCCTTCCCAGCGGCGGCTAAGCTGATTCGGAATCTGAAAGGCGTCGAGAATTTTCATGGTTTGGCGATCAATAAGATCCTGAATTGTTCTTGGGTGATTGTAAAAACTTGGGATCGGCGGCAGAATCAATGCGCCGACTTTTGCCAGCCTGGTCAAATTCTCCAGATGGATGACGCTCAGCGGCGTTTCGCGCGGAACGATAATCAGCTTGCGTTGTTCCTTGATGGTGACGTCGGCCGCGCGAGCAATCAGATTTTCGCCGTAACCGCAGGCAATTCCGGCGACGCTTTTCATACTGGCCGGAACAATCACCATGCCGTCGTTTAGAAACGATCCGCTGGAGATAGCGGCGCCTTGATCGTGTATGTCGTATGTCCGATCCGCCATGGCTTGGACCTGATCGGGGGAGTAATTGGTTTCTAATTCAAGATTTTTCACGGCCCACTCGCTCATTACCAGGTGAACCTCAATAGTCGGCAAGGCCTGAAGCCGCTTCAATAAATCGATCGCGTAAATGGTTCCGGACGCGCCGCTTATGCCGACAATGATTCGTTTCATTGTCTCTTTACCCCCCATTTTTCGGCCTTGTTAGTTCAAGTACTTTTCCCAGTCTTTGACCTTTTTGAACTGGGCACGGACAAATTGATCTTTCATGTCGAACGGTACCGTTCCGTCGATCACGAGTTTCGACGACATACCGCGGAACCGAATCGACTTCGGATCATATTGCGGCCGTTCGGACGGGTCAAGCGGGTGATTGCGCATGCCGGATAGCACCATGATGTCCTGATCGGCCTGGAACCGAGTGTTGATTGTCCAGACGACATCGTTCATGTCGAAGATGTCGACGTCCTCATCGACGAGGAAAACGGTTTTCAGCTCTTTAAAAGCTGAGAAAGCCAACAATGCGGCTTGACGCTGAATGCCTTCGTCGGCTTCGTTGTCTTTGTGGATCTGCATGATGGCCATCAGTTTGCCGCCGCCGGCCGGTGGATCGTATACATTTTTTACTTTCCCGGGGATGGCTTTGTCGACGAGCTGCAAGATGCTTGCTTCCGTCGGGATACCTGCCATGCTGACATGCTCTTCGCTTGGACCGATCACCGTCTGCATGATCGGCCGGTTCTTCCGGTGCGTCACAGCCGTTACCTTGATCACCTGCAAGGCCGGATTGGCATCGCCGTCATAGCCGGGGAATTCCGGCATTGCTTTGCCGGTATGCGTGTTGATGTCTTCCTGGATGCGCTCGTTCGGCATGATATAACCTTCCAGCGTATATTCGGAGCGGGCGATGGCCTTTTCATCGACTGTGACTCCTTTCACAAGTTGAACCGGCTGTTGCCGGATGGCGCCGGCAACGCCCAACTCATTATATCCCAGCGGCGTTGTCGGCGGTTCGAATGTCGCACCGATCGTAATTGCCGGATCGAGGCCGATGTTAATCGTGATCGGCATCGGCTTTCCGGCTTGTTCATATTCTGCGGCAAAGGCGCCGATATGCCTGCCGCCCGGCATGATGAAGATACCGATTTTGTCTTTGTCTTCCAATACCATCCGATGAATTGTGACGTCGCTCTCCGACTTGTCCATGCTCGATCCGAACACAACACCGCAGGAAATGTAGGGGCCGGCATCGTACGGCGTGTTGGTCGGTGCGGCAACTAACTTGCGGATATCGAAATCCGGCTCATCGGCCCGATGCACGACTTCGTGTGCCGGTGCGTCTTTTTCATCGACTGTTATCGGCGCAACTGGGTGAGAAACGGCGTCTTTAAGAAAACGACCCAACGTACGATAATCATGGTGAAACATTTTTCCTACCCGTTTTCGGCTGGCCATCAGGCCGATCAGCACACGCGTCTCGGGAAATCCCTTCACTTTGTTGAACATCATTGCCGGGCCCTCTCGTGTCGGGCGTTCGACAGTTCCACCGGCGCCGATGTAACGGAAAACGCCGGAAAGTTCGGCGTTCGGATCGACTTCAATATCGGTTTCATGATATTGGCTCGGATCCGCTTTTAATTCATTCAATACAGTGCGCAGATCGTATAATTTATCTGCCATGTTTTTATTCAGCCTCCTTATCATTTTCACTTTTAGTATAGAATAGCTGGCATCGCTTACAATTCAGGTTTTTCATCTAGTTATTCTATACAGGAATAATGACTGCATTGAGGCCGGGGGAGTACGAGTCTATTTTCTTGATTTTGTCGTTTAAATGTTTTTGCCGCTGATTAGAGCCCTGCAAAAAACGTTTAATGACAGGAACAACACGGTTAAATTAATAAAATATTTTTCTTTTGCAGCGGCCATTCAGCGTTTCTTTTTGGACAGCTTGACGTATTTTAAGAAAAGCCGGACGGCCGATGTGTTTTGATTTTTAACGCAAATCAGTTGCAAATTGCTGAAGATCCGTGGATACAGAGGGCGCATCACTAACTGATCGTTCATACACCACTTGGCGGCCTGTTTAAAGATAAATGTGACTTGTTGCGGTGCTTTGATGATGCCCATCAGCGTATTGATATGGGTGCTGTAAAAGCAGATCTTCGGTGTAAATCCAGCTTTCTGGCAGAGACCCGTAATCACTTCAAAAACACCCGATCCATGATTTAATAGGACGAAATCGTTATTTCTCAGTTCGTCGATCGAAAGTATGCTGCGTCCGGCAAGCGGCGAACTCTTGGGAAGAATCGCCATTAATTCGTCACGGTCGACCGTTTCTATATGATAGTCGCTCCTATTGAGGGATGCGGTCTGGATATCGCGGATGATGCCGATATCGATGACACTCGATTTTAATTTCGACAGTAAAACGTCGCCTTCGATTTCTTCCAGGCGAATGTTAATCTGGGGATAATCTTTCATAAAACGCGTGAAAATTTCGATGAATCCGTATCGCGAGATCACCGGAATGCTGGCGATCCATAAATTTCCGCGTTTTAAATCCCGGTACTCTTGAATTTCATTTTGCATTAAATCATACTGGGTGACGATTGTTTTGGCGTAACGATAAAATACTTCGCCGCAATCGGTAATCCGTACGTGCCTTTTATTCTGAGTGTTGATCAGCCGGCTCCCGGCTTCTTGTTGGACGGCTTGCAATCGTTTGGAGAGCGACGACTGTGTCATCATCCGTTCGGCTGCCGCTTCCGAGAAATTCCGGCAGCGGTAAAGCGTAATAAAATCCTTCAGTTCGTCGATTTTCATGGTATTCACCTCGCAGTATTAGTTATTCCTATACAGAATAATAATAGGGCATATTGGCATCGCCGGCAATAAGACACGAAGTTATAATTTAAGTAGCTCAAGGTTGCTCGTCGTTTGTTTTTAATGATACATTTTACAGAAGGGGATTACATGGTCGCATTTACAGTACACGAAGAAGATTTTTCAATCAGTGCCCGGCTTCAAATCGTTGGGCCGGATGTACTCATTCAAATCACGGGCGGTGACTGCCCGCACATCGGCGCGGTGCTGACCCTGACGCGCGAAACGGCAGTGCGAACGATAAAATTTCCCAGTCATGACGGACGATTCCATAAAGATGACCTCTTGGCGGAACCGATTGCGGCAAGGATCCGACCTTACTTAACGGGCAGCTGCACGATCACGGCGGGGGTGCATGTCAATCGCATTTCTAAGCGGCAAATCGAGGCTTCCGCTGAAATGGCAAAACAGCTTGGCAAACAGATTGCCGATTGGTTGCGGGCGCATCCGATTGCCGCTCCGAAACCGATTTATTATCGCGGAGACGAAACGCCGCAATGATGTCCGGCCACTTCGTTTGGATCGGGATCGCGTCCCATTCGGGCTGCCGGCCAATCAATCGCCCGGCCTGCTCATTTTTTTGACGAGCGAGCAAAAATGGTAGATAATAGACGGCCGATGGGCATTTTTATTTCAAAATAATAACGAGATGAGCGAAAAATGAATGTATCGGCCCATGAACGACATCGCTATTTAGGATCTGAACTGCTCAATTTACGCGCACTCTATCTGTTTCTCGGTTTGATCGGCGGATTTCTGACTCCTTATCTGGTTTCCTGGTTTGCTTCGGACGGGGTGCCGGCGAGACAGGCGGGGGTGATCATGGCACTTGGCACATTGGCCGCGCTGCTGCTGCAGCCGTTCTGGGGTGCGGCGGTCGATAAATATAACGCCGGCAAAATCGTTTTAGTATTAAGTATCGGCGTTCCGGCTGTTTTGTCGTTGCTGTTTAATTCGCCTTCCTTCGTTGTTTTGTTACTGGCCTATACGGCGGCTACCGTTTTTAAAAACATCCAGACGCCGATTTCCGATGCCTACGCCATTACACTGTCCGGCAAACTGGGCATCTCATACGGTCAGATACGCAGTTTTCTCAGCCTCGGCATGGCGTGCGGCGGCTGGTTGGGCGGGCAATACGTCGCCCATTTCAGCGTCGGTCGGTTGTGGCTGCCGATCATTTTGCTGAGCGCCGTCTGCATGCTGAGTGTCCTGGCCTTGCCGAAGGAAAATAAAGGGACCGCCGGAAAACCGCTCTGGCACGGTATCAGGCAGATGCTGAGCAATAAGCGGTTTATTTTTTTCCTATGTGGTTGTCTGCTTGTCAACCAGACACTCACAGCTTTCGATTCCTATTTTGTGGCGGCGTTCAAAGCGATCGGGGGTTCCTTTGCGATGGCGGGCATCGGCTTGTTTCTGGCTTCATTGACGAATATTCCGGCCATGCTGCTAGCCGCCCGCGTCATCAGGAAAATCGGACTGGAGAAAATGCTGCTGCTGGCCGCCGCCGCTTATGTGCTGCGCTGGACGCTGCAGATTGTTATTATTTTTAGTCCGATCGTTACCTTGCTGATCCAGATACTTCACGGCTTTTCATTCGGTTTTTTCTATGTTTCCGCCGTTCAGTACGTCGCCGTCGTTTCAGGCAGAAGAATGTTGGCGACCGGCCAAAGTATTTTCAATATGGTGTTTGTCGGTGTTTCCGGGATCGTTGGCAACATGCTGAACGGCTTTCTGCTGGGTCTCGGCGGCCCGCTGCTCATGTACATATCCTGTGCCGTTAGTTCGCTCCTCGGCACAATTTTTCTCTATTTGAATTCGAAAGGACAGCCGTCCGAAGGCTAATGGCCGGTTCATCGTATATTGGCATTGGACACAATCATAATAAACGGACATCACGACTAAAATCTGCCGGCGAAGATCGCCGCGGTGTGATTGCTTGATTGAAATTTTCCGATACCGATAGAATCAGCGACGAGTCAACCAATCGAACAGTCGGTCAGCATAGGGGTCGTATGCAAATGTTTCCGGATCGTATGAACGGATTGCCCGGAATGCAGCGGTTTGATAAAATAAAATTGTTGATGTTAACGATAGAAGTTTTTCGTGTGGTAGCATGGGTCGAATGAACCATTCCGATTTTTATTCATCAGTGAATGGGCAGTTTAAAAGGAAAGAAAAGCGCCAAAACAGCGGGGATGTCCTTCCCCGCCTTTTTTTGCCTGGAATCGGGTGGATGGACTAAAAAAGAAATGAGTGAACGATGATGCACGTAAAAAGTAGCGATCGGAAACAAAACTGGCTGCGCAATATCGTCCTTTTCCTAAGCAGCCAGACCATATCGTTGTTTGGATCGTCGCTCGTGCAGTACGCGATGATGTGGTACATTACGCTGCAAACCAAGTCCGGTTTCATGATGACGTTGTATATCATTTGCGGCTTCATCCCGACCTTTCTGCTGTCGCCGGTTGCGGGGGTGTGGGCGGATCGTTATAACCGGAAAGTGCTGATCGCACTGGCGGACGGACTGGTAGCCGCGGCGACGCTTATTCTGGCCGTCTGTTTTCTCCTTGGCCCGGACGTTATCTGGTTGCTATTTATCATGGCGGCCGTTCGTGCGTTCGGGACAGCGATTCAAACACCGGCTGTCGGTGCCATTCTGCCGCAGATCGTGCCGAAGGAGCAGCTGACCCGGGTCAACGGCATCAATGGCAGCATCCAGGCGGTGATCATGTTCGTCTGTCCGATGGTCAGTGCCGCTTTGTTGACGACGACATCGATGGTCGCCGTTTTTATGATCGATGTCGTCACGGCGGCGATCGCAATCACGGTGCTGCTTGCTTTTGTCAGCGTCGCCGCGCACAAAAAGGCGATGCAGAAGCAACAAACCGGTTACTTCAGCGATTTTCACGAGGGACTCCGCTATATCGCAAGTCACAAATTTTTGCAGCAGTTTTTTCTGTTCTTCGCGATTTTCTTTGTACTGATGGCCCCGGCCGCGTTTCTGACACCGCTGCAAGTGACACGTTCTTTCGGCGGCGGTGTTTGGCAATTGACCGCGATTGAACTTGCTTTTTCTGTCGGCATGATGGCCGGCGGCGCCATCATCGCGTCCTGGGGCGGTTTTGCCAATCGAATAAAAACGATGATCTTTGCCGCGCTGATCATGGGCATCTGCACGTTGGCATTGGGCCTTGTGCCCTTTTTCTGGGTATATCTGGCGTTCATGGCGGTGTTCGGCATTTCAATGCCGATTTTCAATACGCCGACAATGGTGCTGCTTCAGGAGAAGGTAGAAGAGAGTTATCTGGGCAGAGTGTTTGGCGTGATGAGTATGATCTCGACATCGATGATGCCGATCGGCATGCTGATTTTCGGTCCCGTTGCCGACATCATACGGATTGAATGGCTGTTGATCGGCACGGGGGTACTGATGGTTCTGCTGGCCGTGCTCCTGGTACAGAATAAAGTTCTACTCCGGGCGGGATAAACCGCAGCGTCGGAAGAATCGTAAACAAGGTAAAAATAATCAATAGGAATGACGAATACTGGAGGGACAGGGTGCTTTCGGTATTCGTCTTTTTATGAGCCTTGAAGACAAATGATAACCGGATTGCTCAAGTGCTTATTCGTTCAACTTGATTATAAAAAGTTTTATACAAATTCTTTACATTGGCTTTAAGCTTCTACTGTATAATGAACAATCGTATGTGAGTTCATTTGTTTACTTTGTGCGCGACAGCATATTGAACAAAGTTTTGCACTTCTGCGACTCAAAAAATTTATTTATTTTATTTGTTGAGCGACTATGGACAAATGCTGATTCTCCATTGATTGTATGACTAAGAAAAATCAGGAAACACTATGATTGCCATTCTTCGCTTGAAAACAATCGATTGCCGCGGACGGGATTCCTGTACAGAAAGGTTCGAAATGATGCGATTAGAAACAAAAAAGCGGGAAAAAATCAGGCTACGATTATTGCTTAGTTTGTTACTGCTTATTCAACTTGCTTTCGTATTTACTTTTGCTGCTGCAAAGTCCGGTTATCACGTCGACGAAATTTCTAGTTATAAATTGGCGAATAGCTATTATAAACCGTTCCTTGGCGATATTGACGACTATTTCGACCACTGGCAGACGAGTTGTGTCTATCACAATCTGATTACTGTGCAGCCCGGTGAGCAATTTGCTTACGGATCGGTTAAATATAATCAGGAACGTGATGTGCATCCGCCGCTTTATTACATGGTTCTTCATACCGTCGGTTCGTTGTTCCCCGATACGTTCAGCAAGTGGATGGGGATCGGCATTAATTTTGTGCTGTTTGTGATCGCCGATTTGTTGCTCTATTTACTCGGGAAACGACTGTTCAGAAGTCGCTATGCGGCACTATTGCCGTGTTTATTTTGGGGGTTTAGCGCGGGCGCCGTCGCCTCTGTGGTGTTTATTCGCATGTACGCGATGCTAACATGTTGGGTGTTGCTGTTGACGTATATCGTACTTGCCGCCGTCAATCGTCCGCATGTGTCGTGGAAACAAGTGCTGCTCTTGTTTCTAACCGTCTTTTGCGGTTTTATGACCCATTATTATTTCCTGATCTATCTATGCTTTCTTGCGGTTGCCGCGGCCGGCGTTCTTGTCGTGAAAAAACGCTATACTGATTTAATAACATGTGTTGTCGGCGTCGCTGCAGCCGGGCTGGCCGGTGTGCTGTTTTTCCCCAAATCTATTTCGCAATTCCTGTTCAGTTATCGCGGCAAAGAGGTACAAAGCGGTTTTTTTAATCTGACGGACTGGCACAATCGCTGGGTGCCGTTTAAAGCTGTCGTCAATCATGAATTGTTCGGTGGCTGGATGCCGGTGATGACCGGGCTGATCATCTTATGTTTTGCCGTTTGGCTGCTGACTCGTTTTGTCGTTCATGTCCATGCCGAGTACGATAACGACAAGCGAAAGCTGATCGTTCGCACTGCCTTTATACACGAAAACCGGATGGTATTCGTCATTCGTGCGGCGACGGTCGATGTGCTGCTGTTGCTGATTGCCTGTGCCGGTTACTTTCTGATCGTGATGATAACGGCACCGGTACAAGCCGACCGTTATCTGTATCCGATTTTTCCTTTGCTTGCATTATTGTTTGTCTTTGCGCTTACCCACGGCCTGCGCGTCTTAACGGCGAATAAAAAAATAATCGTCGCCGTTGTCGTTGCTTTTACGCTGCTGGCGTCGTTGTTCGGCATCGGCAGGAATCCGACTGCCGTGATGAACTACAATCGGCCCGCTCTGCCGGCAGCCATGGCGGATGAATATCACGCGGATGCCGTCGTGGTCGACCAAACGGAGAAAACGGCTTTTAATACAAATGAAATCATTTTTCAGCTGATGAAGTATCGGCGGGTCTACCCGACAACCTACGCCCACATCAATCGACTGGCGGAGGCCCTGAATCGGCAACAGCAAGCATCGCGTCGTCCGCTGGTTATCTACATTGACAAAAATGTAAATGCCGACGAGGTTCTGCAACGGCTCGCGGAAAAAACGGTTTATACGCATGCAAAAAAGCTCCTGAGTTTTACTTATTTTTATACGTATCGCCTGGATTGAAGGATAACCGCTGCTGCATTTCGACAATCAGTTGGTTCTCTGTGCTATTCGGACAGAAATCGCGATTTGTAATCGATTATTTATAATGAAAAGCGCTGCTTGCAAGAAGCAGTTTTTTTATTGAATTGATCTTGGCCTCCTTTTCCCACAGCTAATTGGGCGGGCCTATTATGGTAGGCTATCGTAAAATGATATGTTATGATGAAAATTATTGATGACTCCCGGATGAAAGCGGGAGTTTGTCATTTACTCCGGCAGTGGAGGGCACCCTCTTCGATCCGTGTCTCTTGAAACCGACGATCGGAGATTTTTTCACCCGACAAGCGTGCCGGACCGGTGTCGGCCGAGTATTTTTGTACTTGAAAAGAAGAATTGGACGATTCATATGTATGCTTGCTCAAAGGTAAAAAAAACAGGTGAGGTCATGTGAAACAAGTAGCAAATGCCGTTGCGATTGATCACGATAGCCATCTGCATTGGCGGCGGAATCTGCACGTGCTGTGGTTCGGCTGTTTTATGGCGGGAATCGGGTTCAGTTGTATCAGTCCGTTTATTGCCTTATTTATTGATTCGATTGGGCATTATCATGCGGCGGCGACGGCTTTTTGGAGTGGTTTGGCTTTTTCGTCGACCTTTCTGGTGAAGGCCGTTGTGTCGCCGCTCTGGGGACAGTTAGCCGATCGATACGGACGTAAGCCGATGCTGTTGCGGGCTTCGCTCGGTATGGCCGTCGTCATCGGATGTATGGGCTTTGTGAACAACGTTTATGAATTAGTCGCTCTACGCATGCTGCAAGGCGGTTTTTCCGGTTACATCAGCAATGCCAATGCCCTGATCGCTGCCGAGGCGCCGCACGATAGAAGCGGAGAGGCGCTCGGTACGTTAGCGACGGGCGATGTATCGGGAACGCTGCTCGGGCCGCTGATTGGCGGTTTCATTTCCGATACCGTCGGCTATCGCTATACGTTTTTCGTCACCGGTTTGACTCTGCTGTGTTCTTTTATTCTCACGGCCTTTTGTGTTCATGAGCATTATGTACCGGTTGCGAAAAAGGCAACGCGGCAGCGCGGCGATTTGTTTCGTCGTCTTCCGCATCGGCGGCTGGTTTTCGGTATGTTCGCAACGACGATGTTTATTCAGGCAACCAATAATTCAATTACGCCGATTCTCAGTCTTTACGTCCGTCAGCTAATGCACGGCGCCGGACATGTCGCACTTGCAGCCGGCGTGATTCAGGGGATTAACGGCTTGGCGACCATCATTGCGGCACCGCACTTCGGAAGAATCGGCGACCGAATCGGCTCACAGTGGATCTTGCTGGCGGGGTTGCTGTTTTCAGTGTTTGTCTTTTTTCCGATGGCGTTCGTGCAGAATGTTTGGGAACTCGGCCTTTTGCGCCTACTCGTCGGTGTTTCCGACGCCGCACTGATTCCAAGTGTGCAGACCTTGCTCTGTCTCTTATACACATCTGACGCTGCCGACGAATAGCCTTGTGTAGATC
>UQRJ01000011.1 GCA_900543345.1 uncultured Sporolactobacillus sp.
GATGTCTTAGGGTCTCGTGGGCTCGGAGATGTGTATAAGAGACAGAAATAATATAAAACATGTTGACCCGGGCACAACGATCGGATATATTATATATGAAATATAATTATATATTATAAAAAATATAAAACATGGAGGCGTGGCAGTGAACATTATCGAGATGCACGGGATTACCAAGTGGTTTGGGCACGTGCAAGCGTTGAAAGGTATCGATCTTTTGGTGAAGTCAGGTGAAATTCACGGTTTCATCGGCCCGAACGGTGCCGGCAAGTCGACGACCATTCGGATTCTGCTGGGGATTTTGCGCAAGACATCGGGCCGGGTGCGACTGCTGGGCGGCGATCCTTGGCGCGATGCGGTTGATTTGCATCGCCGGCTCGTTTACGTTCCAGGGGATGTGACACTCTGGCCCGATTTATCGGGCGGAGAGTTGATTGATTTTCTCGGCCGGTTGCACGGTGGCCTGGACAATGCGCGCAAGCACCGCCTGCTGAAAGACTTTCGGTTGGATCCGGCGAAGAAGAGTCGTACCTATTCCAAAGGGAACCGGCAAAAAGTTGCGCTGATTGCTGCCTTCGCCTGCGATGCGGATCTTTATCTCTTCGATGAGCCGACTTCGGGCCTTGATCCGCTGATGGAAGAGGTGTTCCAAGAGTATGTGCTGGAATTGAAACAGAAGGGAAAAACAGTATTGCTGTCCAGCCATATTTTATCAGAAGTAGAAAAACTGTGTGACCGAGTCAGCATCATTCGCAGCGGAAAAATTATTGAGTCAGGGACGCTGCAGGCGTTGCGTCATCTGACGCGGACGACGGTCGTTGCGGAAACGCTTCAACCGCCAATCGGCCTGGATAACACCTCCGGTATTCATGATTTACAAAGGAAGGGTTTGAGCATCCGCTTTTCCGTGGATTCCAGTGGAATGACCGATGCAATGAGCGCATTGCTGCCGTATGGTTTGCAATCGCTGACGGTTGAGCCGCCGAGCATGGAAGAACTGTTTATGCGTCATTACGGTGAAGAACTTCATCAGATTGGAGAGACGGTCGATGAAAATAAATGACTTCGCCGGCACCGGCACGTTGGTTCGTTTATTTAAACGTCGTGATCGGGTGCTATTTCCCTTTTGGACGATGGTCCCCGCTTTTCTGTGCCTGGCGGTAGCGGCCACATTCCTGTCGATGGGTGAAAAGTTGCATCAGGTGCTGACCGAGTTCAATCACGACATTCTGATCTCAGCATTGCTCGGGCCGATTCTGTCGCTCGATCTGCAGGGTGCCATAGTCTGGCGGGGATTTTCTCAGCTGACACTCGCACTGGGCATCGGCAGTTTTTGGTCGGTGATCCGCCACACACGGGCGGATGAAGAAACCGGACGAAGTGATCTGATTCGCAGCTATGTCGTCGGGCGTTGCGCCGATTTGACGGCGGCGCTTGTGCTTACAGTGATCGGCGATCTGGCGTCCGGTGCGCTGATTGCTTTGATGATTTTCTTGCTTGGCGCCCCGCCGGCCGGCTCTGTGCTGTTCGGTGCGACTGTTTGCCTGACTGGTTGTTTCTTCGCCGGGATCGGCGCATTGGGCGTACAGATGAGTGAGAGCAGCGGCGGTGCGCGGGCACTTGGTTTCGTTGCCATCGGGCTTAGCATGGCGCTGGCCATTTTGAATAATTTTGCCGGCGGAGATACCGTCCTGCGATGGCTGACGCCGATGGCCTGGCAGCGCCTGAGCGCACCGTTTGCTGGCAATCATTTTATTATCCTACTGTATTGCCTGGCAGCCGCATCGGTTCCCGCTTTGCTGGCCTTTTTTTTATCATTCAGGCGGGATCTGACGGCGGGCGTGCTGCCGGACCGTCCGGGGATGGCAGAAGCCCCGCCGCTTTTCTCCCGACCGCTTGCGCTGGCATGGAAACTGCAGAAACGAAGTCTCGGCGGCTGGTTGGTCGGAACCGTTTTATATATGGCAGTGTTTGCTGCCCTAGCGCCCGGGTTGTCCCGCTCCGGCAGGATGAGCGGCTGGTTATCCGGCATCGTTGGATCGTCCGACATCAATTTAAGCGAAGCATTTATTGGCATCAGTCTTTATTTGCTGGCCATTTTTATCGCGGTATATGCGATTAGCGCCGCTTTGCGCTTGAAAAGTGAGGAAAAAGCCGGCCGTGTGGAATTGCTGCTGGATAAGCCGCTTGCAAAAGCGGACTGGATGATCAGCCACCTGACAATTGCTTTCGGCGGTTCGGCACTGCTGCTCTTGGTGGTCGGCACGGTCGGAGGACTCGTTTACGGCCAGCTGACCGGCGATCTCGGCCACGCGTTCCCGCGAGTCATGGCCATGAGTCTCAGCAAGGTTCCACCGATCTGGTTATTTGCGAGCGTTGCCGTTTTACTGTACGGCCTCTGCCCGAAATGGACCGGTCTCGCCTGGCTGTTCTGGTTTGGGTCGAGTTTGCTGGAGCTGGCGTGGGAAGAGAAGTTGATCAGCTGGTCGGCCATGCGCTTGTCGCCGTATTCTTACGCACATTATACAATCGAAATCACCCGATTGCCGCTACTGCCGCTCATTGTACTTGTCCTGCTCGCGGCGCTGCTCTCGGTCCTGGGAATGTCCGGTTTTCGGCACCGGGACGTGATCACAAAGTCATAAAAGTCATTTGCGCAGCAGCGGTCTCCAGAATTGAATCTGCGTGAATCCGACCGCAGACGGAGCAAAAAACAGTACTCCGGACGATGGAGAATAGCCAATGGTTGATTAGAATAATGGGGAAGCAATGACTTCCCAAACATTGAGCCGATCAGGCTCTTTTTCTTAATATCGTTGTTTCCGCCGGACGGCGGACTTGCACTTTGCATAGAGTAACAAACATGAGGAGGTGTGGGTCATGTATCGATATCCGGATGGCGGTCGCCGATCGCCGAGGCGGCAACGTATCACTGCGCAGCAGGCGGCGGAGATTGCATTGGGACAGGTGCCGGGACAGATCATTCATACCGATCTGGGTATGGTGCGCGGCATACTAAAATATGAAATTTTCGTTTTGACGCAGGAGGGACCGGTCTACGAAATTGAAGTGGCTTCGGACGGCGGACAGATTTTGGCTGTTCGCGCTGAAAATGGCCGACGCTGATGACGGGAAGCGGACAAGAGGGTGTGATCGGTGATACTGTTAAAAGAATGAAAGCGATTTAGACTAAAGTTATTATTGGTTCTGCGAAGGGAAGCGGCAAAGCGTTGAGACGATCGACTGATTACAATCGGAATCCGTTTATTGTGATCTGGGAAGTGACGCGGATGTGTCCGCTGCATTGTCTGCACTGTCGGGCCGAAGCACAGCTGCATCCGTATCCGGGCGAATTGACGACGGCGGAAGGCAAGCAGTTAATTGATCAGATTTACTCAATGGACAATCCGCTGCTTGTCTTTTCAGGCGGCGATCCGCTGATGCGAAGCGATATTTTTGAGTTGATTGCTTACGCGGCGGGGAAAGGTCTGCGCGTGTCGATCACGCCGTCGGCGACGCCGCGGCTGACGCGCAAGGCTGTTTTCCGTTCTAAAGCAGCAGGAATTGCACGCTGGGCTTTGTCGCTGGACGGGCCGGATGCGGCGTCCCACGATGGATTCCGCGGCATGCGCGGCATCTTCGATCGTACAATGCAGGGGATGTCCTATCTGCGTGAGGCCGGTATCAGTTTTCAAATCAATACAACGGTGACACAGCAGAATGTGGATCGATTGCCGGAGATGGCTGAACTGATCAAGGCAGTCGGCGCATCGGTCTGGACATTATTCTTTCTCGTGCCGGTCGGCAGAGGTAAGCTGCTTCAACCGATCAGCCCACAAAAACATGAAGAAGTGTTGCATTGGGCGTATCATCTGCAACGACGGATGCCGTATATCGTCTCGACGACGGAAGCGCAATTTTACCGGCGCGTTGTCTATCAAGAAAACCGCAAGCGGATTCGCGCCGGACTGAAGCCGGTCGGACATGTGCATGACGATTTGGCAAAAGCACCGCGCGGGACCAACGACGGCAACGGTTTCGTGTTTGTCAGTCATACGGGCGACGTGCAGCCATCCGGTTTTCTGCCGATCAAATGCGGTAATGTCAAACAAACGCCGTTTCCCGATATCTACCGTAATCATCCGGTGTTGCAGGCGCTGCGCGATCCGGACAGTACAAAGGGGAAGTGCGGCGTGTGTGAGTTCCGCTATCTTTGCGGCGGTTCACGTGCCCGGGCATATGCGGTGACCGGCGACTACAAAGCGGCGGAGCCATACTGCATCTACCTTCCTAAGGTATATCGGCAGCAGCAGGTGCGGTAAAACGGCGCTTTCCGATCAGTTAAAAAAACTGCCGAAGGTCGTCCTGATAGACGTTCGGCAGTTTTTTTCTATATGAAGTTGAATAGATTTCAATCTTTATAATCTGGCGTGAGCATGACTCCCCCCGCGGACAACCGCTTCTTTTTCCGCCAAATGTTCTTCGGCGGCCAGCTTCGCTTCACGGTTACCGGAAAGAAATTCGATGCAAGAGCCGATAAGAATCAGCAGGATGCCGCCGATCACGTTGGCGGTCATCGCTTCCCCGAGAATCAGCAGTGCGAAAATCGGAGCCAGGGCCGGCTTGATGAAGAAGACGAGTGAGGCTGTCGATGCCGACGTTGCTTCCATCGCGAGAAAATAGAAACTGAAACCCAAGCCGGTGACGAAAACGCCAAGATAAATTAATATCGGTGCGCTCCCCCAAGAAATGTTCTGCAAAACCGGAATATTACTGAACGCCGCGAGGCCCACGCTCTTTAACCACGCAGCCACCGGCGGGATTTTTGTGAACAATATCAGGACCAGCAGTTCGATGCTCCCGGTCAGAAAACTGAAACTGCTTTGCACGATGCCGTCAAAACCGAATTTCAAGCTGCCTTTACGGCCAATGATGCCGTAAAAAGCAAACGTCATTGCGGCAATCAATGAAAGCACAATGCCAGGGACATTCGTCAGATTCGCGGGATTGACAATGAACAGCATTCCGGCGACGCTGACGATCAGCGAGATCAGTGACAGCTTTGTCAGTTTTTCCTTCAAAAAGAAATGAGCGAACGGAATCATAAAGACGGCGTTACAACTGAATAGGATGGCGACGATTGACGCCTCCGAATAAACAATGGCCAGCTGAAAAAAGGTCATGCTGACGACGACGCACATGAAACCGGAAAACAGAAAATATGAAAGACTGCTGCGAGTGATTGAAAAACCGCTGCCCTTCAAATGGCGCAGAGCCAGCGGAGCAAGGATGATCGATCCGATCAGGAAACGCAGAAAGTTCAGCTGCATCGGATTGAAATCCGTTGCCACCAGTTTGATGGCAATTTCCATTGTACTGAAAAACAGTGTGGAAAAAGCGATAAAAAGATATCCCTTTTTCATTAGCCTAACCTCGATTTTCACTGAATTCAGGTCATCAGATCGCTATTATAACCGGAGCCGCGAAAGACCGGCCGAAAATGAAAACGGTAACAACTAATACATTTAAC
The DNA here is from genome assembly GCA_900543345.1 of uncultured Sporolactobacillus sp. GTDB lineage: Bacteria > Bacillota > Bacilli > Bacillales > Sporolactobacillaceae > Sporolactobacillus. Next base: position 5,531 of record UQRJ01000011.1, read on the forward strand.
ATTTTAGTGAACACTAATTAATATAGCTCAGATATGAGAAGGATGTAAAGATGAATCGACGAAAAATATAAGGGCATTGCCATGAACTCTGGGCGAAAGCACAGACTTTTCCAATACGGAATGATGCGGTAAAATAATAACGAGGCGGAAGAATCCCTCTTTTTACCTTAAGTCGGTCGGTAATCAATAAAAAGGTGATGATGCGGATGTTATTTTCCAAAATTCTCGTTGCTTACGATGAATCGAAGTTATCGAAAAAAGCATTGAAAAAGGCGATTGAAATTGCCGAATTAGACGAGCGGATTGTTCTTGATGTGCTGCACGTCGTTACCATTCCGACCAACCAATTTATTGTCGGCGATGTCTATCGCGAAGTACGTGAGTCTTCCCTGAAATATGGCAGCGAAGTGGTCGGCCGGACAAACGACTTACTGGAGAAACTACCGAATAGTACCCATGCCTTTGTTGAGGAGGGGCAACCGGTACGGACAATCCTGGAGTTTGCCGAAAAAAGTAATTATGACCTAATCGTCATCGGCAGCAGGGGCTTGAGCGGTGTGAAAGAATTTCTCGGCAGTGTCAGTCACGGCGTGGTGCAGCGCTCTAAGATTCCGGTACTCATCGTTAAATAATAAAAATGAAAACGCATTATTTCGGAAGGCGTCGTTATGATAACGGGTGCCTTTTTCTTTTATACCCGTATTGATTTCCCCATCAAGTTTACACAAACGCAATCTTTCCCTCATAGCGTCTCAACATGCGCGTATTAAAGTAAATAGATAGTCTAAAAAACGCTACAATGGGACATACTTTGATGGTGAAGAAAACCTTGGGGAGATGGACTTGGTGGAACCGAAAAAGCTAGAACCCTTTGTGGGTGCGGCGAGGCGGGAAGCGGAGCGAAGAGAAATTCGGTTGAACCGGAAGCTCCTGCTGACTCACTTAATTCTGGCCGCGTCGATTACGCTGAACATCAAGCTGCTGCTTGGCTGATTGCCGGCGCATGGCATCCGCTTAATTGGGTTATAGAAGGGTGCGGATCATGTGAAAAGGATCTGCTTTGCGGTGTTGCCGGCGGTTATGATGCTTTGCCTGAGTGTAACAACACCTCGCTGGAGCACGCCGACAAAACACACGGCGGATACTGCTCTGAAAACCGAAAATGGGCGGAAGGTGCCGCCCGCCGGATCGAAAAATGCTGCAAAAGTGAAAAAGCGTACCGTGTCGGCCATGAATCGCGACAATGTAAAGGTTGTCGGGAATCCGGACAGTACGCTTGTTCTTGTGAATAAGTATTTTAAGTTGCCGGATCATTTCATACCAAAAGACTTAATTGAAGTTCAAGTCCCTTTTATTTCAGGACAGCATTCGGAAAAAACGAAGATGCGACGGCCGGCGGCCAAGGCGCTGGAGAGGTTGTTTATAGCGGCGGAGAAAGATGGAATTCACCTCGCCGGTGTATCGGCTTATCGATCGCGACGCATGCAACAGGTCCTTTTTAATCACTATGTGCAAAAAGACGGTGAAAAGCGGGCACTGACCTACAGTGCCCGCCCGGGGACGAGCGAGCACGAATCGGGACTCGCCGTCGATGTATCGGGCGCAAGCGGGCAAGGCGCGGCCTCGCCGGCATTCGCCCGGACAGCGGAGGCCACCTGGCTTTCGCGGCATGCCGCGAAGTATGGTTTTATCATTCGCTATCCACAAGGAAAAGAAAACATAACCGGCTATGAGTATGAAGCCTGGCATCTCCGCTATGTCGGCGAAGCGGCGGCCGAAACAATGGTAAAACATCATTTGACACTTGAGGAATATCTGGAGAAGGTGCCGGTTGTCGGGTAAACGGAAGCAGGACGGTCACCTTTAATTGATCGGCCTTGTTTGATATGGATAAAAGTTATTTGAAAATAAAAGTTTTTAAAATTGCCTTTACAAGCCCGTCCATAATAGATATAATAAAGAACGTCGATTGTGACGGCAGCGATGCGGCCCGTTCGTCAAGTGGTTAAGACACCACCCTTTCACGGTGGGTTCATGGGTTCGAATCCCGTACGGGTCACTTTGGAGGATTAGCTCAGCTGGGAGAGCGTCTGCCTTACAAGCAGAGGGTCATAGGTTCGAGCCCTATATCCTCCATTCTCACGTCGGTGAAGCTCGATTGGCAGAGCGGGTCGATGCCGCCGTATGGCATCGATGCGGAGGTTCGAGTCCTCAGACCGGCACCGTTAGAGCACAGGCCGCAGCGGGATAGCGAAGCGGCTGAACCTGACGAATCGCCCGGGTTCGGTGGCTCGGAATTTTCTTTTTGCACCGTTTATTTCTCACCATGATATGGGCTATTAGCTCAGTTGGCAGAGCATCTGACTCTTAATCAGAGGGTCGAAGGTTCGAGGCCTTCATAGCCCATCGTGCGGGTGTGGCGGAATTGGCAGACGCGCTAGATTCAGGTTCTAGTGCCCTTTACCGGGCGTGGAGGTTCAAGTCCTCTCATCCGCATTATTTTTAAAACTTCATGATTGATTGCCGGCAGGAAAGCCGATGTCGGTTACGCGGAAGTAGTTCAGCGGTAGAACATCACCTTGCCATGGTGGGGGTCGCGGGTTCAAATCCCGTCTTCCGCTCCATATATGGGGCCTTAGCTCAGCTGGGAGAGCGCCTGCTTTGCACGCAGGAGGTCAGGAGTTCGATCCTCCTAGGCTCCATTTATTTGTACAGATATAGTCGATGGGATACCCTCTATGGTTGGGTATCCCATTTTGTTGCCTTTCCGGTATTTTCCGCGACCCCGGCTCATAACGTAAAATGCAGTTATGGTATAATCGTGTTAATCTTGAATTATCTGTGACTGTTCGATGTGCGAATCTGTTCATATTCATTTAGAAGATGGTCGAGACAGGTGCTGATTTGTTGCATTTCCGGTGAAGAAAGCGGGTGGCGACAGGCGACCTGCATCAATTGATAGCGCAATGTCTCTATTTTGGAAATGAGGGATTCTTCGTTCATCCGGGCACCTCCATCGTTTCATGGGCATTGCCACCAAGCGAGATTCAACATCCGACCTGCAGGGACAACCACTTCAGTTATTACATACCCTTTTTTGAAGCAAGGCAAACATATGTCCGTTGGGTCGGAAAATGATATCGATGAAACTTGAAAAAGTTGTTTTTCGTATTTATATTGCTGCAAAAGAGAGGTCGCAATGGATCCGAAAGAGAAACGGCTGATCAAAAAAGTTAAAAAAAATGATCATCAGGCGTTTGCTGAGCTGGTCGAGCGCTATAAAAGCAGTGTCTACACGATCTGCTTACGTATGGTCGGCGATCGTCAGGAGGCGGAAGATCTGTCTCAGGAGACTTTTATCCGTGCCTATAATCACATCGCTCAGTTCGATACCGGACGGAAGTTTTCAACATGGATCTTCCGCATTGCCACGAATCTGGCCATCGACTTCTTGCGGCGGAAAAAGCCAAGCGTTTCCCTTGATGCCCAGATCCCGGGCACCGAGGGATTGGCTTTGAATGCTACGCTGAGCGATCGGAAGATGCTTCCCGATGAAGAGATCATCCGCACGGAGACGGAGCGGTGGGTGCAACATGAAATCAGTTTGTTGCCGGAAAAATACCGCACAGCTATTGTCCTGAAATACATCGAGGATCTGAGCCTGAAAGAAATCGGTGAAATTATGGCGCTTCCGGTCGGTACGGTGAAGACACGGATTCATCGCGGACGCGAAATGCTGAGAAGAAATATGAAAGTTGCCCGAGGTGAGCAAAATGAGCAATCATGATGAAAGCTATTTACCCTTGTTGAATAAAGTATTGGACGGCGAAGCTTCCGCCGCCGAAATATCGGCTTTTCAAGAACATTTGTCTTCATGTGAGCGTTGCCGCCTTCGTTATCGCGAACTAAAACAATCGACGGCACTGCTGAATCTGCTCGATCACCCGCAGTTACCCCCTGATTTTACGAAGCATGTACTTGAGAAACTGCCGGCGGAGAAGGGGCATGTGATCCGAACATGGACGGGCAGGCATCCACTGCTGACAACAGTTGCCGTCTGTGCCGTGCCAATGTCGATCGCCGTACTGGCGACGCGGGGACGGCAAACGTCGCCCCACGGAGGGACCGGTTCATTCGTCCTTGTCAAAAATCAACCCTGAAGATAGCCGGTCCGGCGGTGCGCTCTTTATCCGCGCGACCAAAGAAAAGCAGCGGTTAGCTGTTAATAGTATTCACTAGACGTTTATGGTTATGATAATAGAGCAAGTTTCTGCCTGGGGACAGGTATTTCATTATTGGGAAGCGATCGCCGACGTAAACGGGATCGCGAAACGAGCGGCCGATTTGGGGGATGGAAACCATGCCTGTTTGGGCTCATTTCAACGTATTGGATTATCTGAGGGATATTGTCGATATTCTGATCGTGACGTATCTGATTTATAAAGTCATTATGATCATCCGCGGAACAAAGGCCGTTCAACTTGCGAAAGGGATTCTTGTCATTGTCTGCGTCTGGTTTCTCAGCAGCCTCTTTCAATTAAAAACGCTCGAGTGGATTCTCAACAATGCCATTACTTACGGACTGTTTGCCATCATTGTGGTTTTTCAGCCGGAACTTCGCAGGGTACTGGAACAACTCGGACGCGGCAGGCTGTTTTCCCGGGGCATGAAAGTTGAGGAAGAACATAAGCAGATCACAGAAGTGATTGTCAAAGCCTCATCTTATATGGCCAAGCGACGGATCGGCGCACTGATGTCCATTGAACGGAAAACCGGGTTAAACGATTACATCGAAACGGGCATTCCTCTTAACGGCAATCTGACGTCGCAGCTGCTAATCAATATTTTTATTCCGAATACGCCACTGCATGACGGTGCGGTGATCATTAAGGGGAATCAAGTTGTCGCCGCCGCGTGTTATCTGCCGCTTTCCGAGAGCCCATTTATATCGAAAGAGCTGGGCACCAGGCATCGTGCGGCGATGGGTGTCAGCGAGGTTACCGATGCGTTGACAGTGGTCGTATCGGAAGAGACCGGCGGCATCACGGTCACGAAAAACGGCGAGATGTTCCGCGATATTACGGAGAAGCAGCTGACCGAAATGCTGCAGCATGAACTGAATGAGCCCGATAGCACGTCTTCTTCATTACGCTGGAACTGGAGAGGAAAGCATAATGGATAAATTACTTCACAAGAACTGGTTGGTTAAGATCCTTTCATTCGTGATGGCGATGATGCTTTATGCGATCGTCTCATCGGGTGAAAGTCCGTCCCCGTCCCCTTCGAGTGTGGCGGTGACTCCGTCTCATCAGGTTACAATTACCGAGCAGCTCGACGTTAAGTATAATCAGGAAAAGTATGTCGTCAGCGGCCAGCCGAAGACGGTCGCACTACGATTGACCGGATCGAATGATCTAATAATCAAAGCGCGCCTACTGGCTTCAAAACGGGCGTATATCGATCTCACGAATCGGAAAGCCGGTACATACGATGTCCGCGTCCAGACCTCCGGATTTCCAAGTGGATTGAGTGTCAAGGCGGTCCCTTCAACCGTACGGGTCACTTTGCAGGACAAAACGGCAAAAGAGTTTCCGGTGACGATTGACGTGCTGAATAAAAAAGCAATCGCCGACGACTACGAGATTGGCAAACCGTCCGTCAGTCCGGATAATGTAACGATTACCGGCGGCAGCGAAACCATTGATTCCATCGCTTTTGTCAGAGGCGTTGTCAATGTTCGGGATGCCGATTCGACGGTGGATAAAAGCATTGTGCTGCACGCCTATGACAGCAGCGGCACACAGCTGGACGTCCAGATGGATCCGTCGGCCGTGCGTGTTCACATTCCGATAAATAAGATCGCTAAACGATTAACGCTTCAGGCTAGGGCGGAAGGAAAACCGGCGAAAGGGTATACTGTCGATTCCGTTGATCTTTCGGAAAATCACGTAACGGTATACGCTGCCGATACGTCGGCGCTGGACGCCATTGCGGCTGTTCAGCCGCTATCAGTACCGGTCGACGGCTTAAAAGAAGACAAAACGGTGACCCTGAAAGTACCGTTGCCGACAGGCGCATCGAAAGTGTCGCCACAACGTGTTGAAGCGACAATCCATGTGTCGAAGACCGGAGGCAGCAGTGACAGCAGCAGCTCCGACAGCGGTTCCGGCAGTGACAGCGGCAGTGACAGCAGCAGTGACAGCAGCAGTAGCGACAATAATAGCAGTGACAGCGGCAGTACATCTTCAACCACCGGTGAGGCGAGGAAAACAAGAAGTTTCACAAATATACCGGTAACCGTCGAGCATGCCGACGGCCAGAAAACGGAGCTCAGTCATAACGGCCGTGTCGATGTCGAAGTCAGCGGAAAAGCTTCGAAAATCGATCAATTGTCTGCCGGCGATATACTGGCAAGAGTCGACCTGCAGGGGCTCAGCGGGGGAAATCATCGGAATATCACTGTTCAGCTGCAAGTGCCGCACGGCCTGACGGCGGTTGCCTCGCCGAAGACGTTGGACGTCAGCATCAGCTGACCGGGGATTTTGTCCTGCGGCTCTCGGGCTGTTTTGACAGAAGGATAACCTGAGTTTACAATAGAGCGGCAGGCCCCGGATGAGTGGAAAGATTGGAGCGATTGAAAACATGGTAAAGTATTTTGGAACGGACGGCGTCAGAGGCATCGCCAATAAGGAACTGACACCCGAACTGGCTTTTAAGCTCGGTCGGGCGGGTGGCTATGCCCTGACGAAAACGACGGAACATCCGAAAGTCATGGTTGGTCGCGATACCCGTATTTCGGGATATATGCTTGAAGATGCGCTGATTGCCGGATTGCTTTCTATCGGAGTGGAGGTCATGCGACTGGGTGTGATTACAACGCCGGGTGTCGCTTATCTGACAAAAGCAATGGATGCCAGCGCCGGTATCATGATTTCTGCGTCACATAATCCGGTGGAAGATAACGGTATCAAATTTTTCGGCAGCGACGGCTTCAAATTAAACGACGAAGTCGAGGAGACGATTGAGCAGCTTCTGGGCGAGGAAGGCGACAAGCTTCCGCGCCCGATTGGCGTTGATCTCGGTATGTCCAACGATTATCTGGAGGGCAGTCAGAAATACTTGCAATTTCTGAAGGACACGATTCAGGAAGACGATTTTTCCGCGTTGAGTATTGCACTGGACTGCGCCAATGGCTCGACGAGTTCGCTTGCTCCGCATCTTTTTGCCGACCTTGAGGCGGATATCCTGACAATCGGGACGTCGCCGGATGGAAAAAACATCAATAAAGACGTCGGCTCTACTCATCCGGACGCACTGGCTGCCTTTGTTGTGGAAAAAGGAACGGATTGCGGCTTGGCCTTCGACGGCGACGGTGATCGGCTGATTGCTGTCGACGAGAAGGGACATATTGTTGACGGCGATAAAATCATGTACATCTGTGCGACTTACATGAAATCAAAAGGATTGTTGAATAAAAATACGGTTGTCACCACGGTGATGAGCAACCTTGGCTTGTATAAAGCACTGAAAGCGGCTCAGATTGAGACAAAACAAACCCGCGTTGGTGACCGCTACGTAATGGAAGAAATGCGTGCCGGCGGTTTTTCACTCGGCGGCGAGCAATCTGGTCATATCATCTTCCTTGATCAAGCGACAACAGGCGACGGGATGCTGACGGCCCTGCAACTTGTCGGCATCATGAAGGAAACCGGGAAAAAGCTATCCGAATTGGCGGCGGCTGTTCAGAACTATCCGCAAAGGTTGGTCAATGTTAAGGTCGCGGATAAACTCCATGTCGCCGATAATCCCGGAGTTGCCCGGATCATCCGGCAGGTAGAAGAGGAGATGGCCGGCGACGGCCGGGTACTGGTCCGTCCGTCGGGTACCGAACCGCTCGTGCGCGTGATGGCCGAGGCGCCGACCGAAGAGGCATGCAGTGCCTTCGTCGACCGCATTGCTCAGGCAATTGTGCAGGAAACCGGTGGTGAAATCCAGCCTTGACCGCCTGCACGGGAATGCTGCTTTTGAATACAATGATAGAGCAGTCGGCCGCAAACTTATTTTCCCAGAAAAATGAGTTTGACAGGACGAACAACATACAGTAAGATTTAGGCGTTCGCAAGAAATGCGGACGACTTTTACTCAAAAATGGAAAAGAGGGCCGGACAATTGAATAGAAAGCGCCCGGACTATTCCCGTGGCGGAGAAAGATGGGGATAGTTGACGAGGAAGAGGTTGATCGAACCATTCGGCGGATGCCTCTCGGATCGCCTGCACCGTTAGTCCGTGTACAAAACAGGAAGGCAACTTCCTGAACAGAATCCGGACAGCCGGCAAACCAAAAAACAAACAAGTGGGGCAAGTACGCCCCCTTTATCAGGACTCTTGCCCCGCAGTGGAGGGAATCCTATGTGTGGTATTGTAGGCTATATCGGTAATGAAGAGGCACGTGACATTCTGCTCGACGGACTGACCAATTTGGAATATCGCGGCTATGACTCGGCGGGAATCGCGTTGTTGAACGAAGGCGGCGTGCATATTTTTAAGCAAAAAGGACGGATCGACGCGCTGCGCGGGACTGTCGACTTGGCAGTCCGCTCCACCCAGGGTATCGGCCACACACGTTGGGCGACGCACGGCGCACCGAGCCGGCGCAACGCCCACCCGCATCAGAGCGCATCGGGCCGGTTCACCATCGTGCACAACGGCGTGATCGAAAACTATCTGCAATTGAAAAAGCAGTATCTAGCCGGCGTGACGATGCAAAGCGATACCGATACGGAAGTCGTTGTCCAGATGATCGACCGCTTCGTCGCCGGCGGCCTCGGTGTGGAGGAAGCGCTGCGCAAAACGCTGAAGCTGATCGACGGTTCTTACGCGATTGCCCTACTCGATGCGGAAGATAAGCAGACGCTGTATGTGGCGAAAAATAAAAGCCCACTCTTAATCGGCCTGGGAGACGGCTTCAACGTCGTTGCCAGCGACGCAACGGCGATGATCCAGAAAACGAAGCGCTATGTCGAATTGCTGGACGGCGAGATCGTCGAATTAACGCGTGATAGCTACACGATCAAGGATCTTGACGGTCATGTGCGCACGCGCAAACCGTTTACCGTCTCCTTCGATGCGCGAGACACTGAAAAAGGTGCTTATCCGCATTATATGCTGAAGGAGATCGACGAACAGCCGGCCGTCATTCGCCGTTTGCTGCAGAAATACAGTAAAGACGGAACGGTCACGCTCGATCCGGCAATTGTTCGCGGGCTGACCGATTGCGACCGTCTGTACATCATTGCCTGCGGAACGAGCTACCACGCCGGACTGGTCGGCAAGCAGCTGATCGAACAATTGGCGAAAATCCCGACCGAAGTGCATATTTCCAGTGAATTTTCCTACAATATGCCACTGCTGGCCAAGAAACCGTTGTTCCTGTTCATCTCGCAGAGCGGTGAAACGGCCGACAGTCGTGCCGTGCTCGTCAAGGTCAAAAAACTCGGCTACCCGACGTTGACGCTGACTAACGTCGAAGGCTCGACGCTGTACCGCGAAGCGGACGCAAAAATACTGCTGCACGCCGGACCGGAAATCGCCGTCGCTTCGACGAAGGCCTATACGGCGCAGATCGCTGTACTGGCGTTTCTGGGCGCAGCTGCCGCGAAGCAGAAGGGTTTGGATATCGGTTTCGACATCGTCCATGAAATGAGCCTCGTCGCCCAGGCGATGGAGCAAATGGTCGACGAGAAAGAGCTGCTGCAAGGCATTGCCCGCGACTATCTGTCGATCACCCGCAACGCCTTCTACATCGGCCGCGGCCTCGACTATTACGTCTGCATGGAAGCTGCGCTGAAATTAAAGGAAATTTCCTATATTCAGGCGGAAGGCTTTGCCGGCGGCGAACTCAAGCATGGTACGATTGCGCTGATTGAAAGCGGTACACCGGTGCTCGCCTTTGCGACGCAGCGCAAGGTCAACAACAGCATCCGCAACAACGTCGAGGAAGTCGCCTCGCGCGGCGCCCATACGTGCGTCATCAGCATGGCCGACACTACCGCCCAGCCCGGCGACCGTGTCGTCCTACCGAAAGTCTATGAAGCCTTAACACCACTTGTTTGCGCCGTACCGTTGCAGCTGATCGCTTATTACGCGGCGCTGCAGAACGAATGCGACGTCGATAAACCAAGAAACCTGGCCAAATCGGTCACGGTGGAATAAAGCGGACTGACGAATTGAGTGTTTTTGTATTGTATTAATTTTTTAACGAAGGCTGTTATGATGGATCAACCATTGTAACAGTTTTTTTTATGCATAGGTTGCTTAGTGGCATGCGGCTTCTTTATATTTTTTCCGAAATCGTTGTGTTTTTAACGATTATCGAGATCAGGAGTGGTTCATTCTGTGAGTACTATCGAAGGTCGCCTTTTTGGCAATCACATTGAATTAGTAGTAAAAAAATTTCCTCATGAATCTTTCAACGAAAATCTTAAGGAGTTCATAAGATGAAATTCCAACATTGCCCCTTGCTGTGTGGTTGAATGAGATCAGCACAGGATAGGGGAGCCGATTGATATGATCCGAAAAGTACTCATCTTTGTAGCATTTCTGGCAATGACCGTCATTGCTGCTGTGGCTTACAAATCCATTGTCACTCCGGGGAATCAGCAAACAGTTGAGAGTGAATATGACGAGCGAGCGGCACCGGTTTCGTCATCAAAGAGAGAATCCGATCCCTCTGTTGCTCTATCTTTTGACAAGCTGAACAGTCCTCATGCGATTCTGATCCGCTTAAAAGATCATCACGTGATGATGCAGAAAAATAGTGAGGCAAGAATCTATCCCGCTTCTTTAACAAAGATAATGACGGCTATGGTGGCCATCGCAAACTTGCCTGATTTACAGAAAAAAATCACACTGACTCAGTCTGTGTTTCAGGGCCTGTCGGAAGCCGATGCATCAATGGCCGGTTTCCGGCCGGGTGAGAAGGTAAGGGCGATTGACCTTTTATATGGGGTGCTGCTTCCTAGCGGGGCAGAATCTTGTGTCGGACTTGCCGATGGTATTGCCGGATCGGAGCAGAACTTTGTCAGGATGATGAATCGAAAAGCGGCGGATCTCGGCATGCACCACACACATTTTGCGAATGCCACCGGACTTCAGAATGCCAATCATTACACAACCGTCAAAGATCTGGCCACTCTGCTAAGCGCTGCTTTGCAAAATGATACGTTCCGGGAGATTTTCACTTCAGCACGCCATTTGACATCGCCAACGAATAAGCACCCTGACGGGATCGTCCTGCAGAGTACTATGTTTGCAGAACTCAACAATCGGCGCATTTCGGGCGGAAAAATCTTAGGCGGGAAAACCGGCTATACCGATGAGGCGAGTCTATGCCTTGCGAGTCTCGCGCAAGTGGATCAACAGGAATATATGCTGATTTCAGCCGGGGCGAAGGGAGATCACCATTCGCAGCAATATAATATTACCGATGCGTTGGCTGTATACAACAGTATTGGAAAACAATCGGCTTTTCATAAGAATAATTAAGCTTTTGATAAGCTGAAATTCTCTATGTCGCCTTACTGATTTCGATAAGATGCAAGGGTCGGATCGGACGGGCTTTTATATTTCTGAAAATGGGCTGCGGAGATGAAAAGAGATCAGGCGAAGGTTTCCATTGCTACCGGCAAATTTTAGCGTGAAGAAAAGATTTTTCTTCAGTGTCATCTTGCGCGCAGCCGGACCGGCGTAGGTATATCTCCACAAGACAAGAGAAGTATCGGCTCTATGAATGTAAAATGCGTAGCGAACGGCGGCATTGCCGGTAAAAATGTCGCTTATTCGCCTAATAGCGTGGGCCGATGATTGTTAGGGTCACAAAAATTAGCGAATATGCTTGTTACTGCGGCAGCCGCCTATGACACAGAACGCGTCTTTAGCGATACTGCCTGAAATTTGAAAGGAGAAAACAATATGAATCGGTTGACAATCGCCATTCTATTCGGAGGCTGCTCCGAAGAACATCCAATCTCCGTTAAATCGGCGCAAGAAGTCGCTAAACACCTGGATAGCGAAAAGTATGAACCGTACTATATCGGGATTACGAAAAACGGTGTTTGGCAGCTTTGCTCCCGTCCCGAGGCAAATTGGGAAAGCGGCCGTTGCCGTCCGGCCATGCTGTTGCCGGACCGAAGTGTACACGGCTTGCTTGTGCGGGAGCAGGGACAATACAGAACGATTCGTTTGGATATAGTGTTTCCCGTACTGCATGGCAAACTGGGCGAGGACGGTGCGATGCAAGGCTTACTGGAGATCGCCGGCATCCCTTATGTCGGCTGCGATGTTCCAACGTCGGCGCTGTGCATGGATAAATCTCTGACTTATATGGTCGCCGGAGCTGCGGGCATTGCGATACCCAATTTCCGGGTCGTTACGGCGGACGAGACGATTGATGCCGATCGGCTGACTTATCCCGTTTTTGTCAAGCCGGCCCGTTCGGGTTCATCTTTCGGCGTCAGTAAGGTATCTCGAAAAGAAGACTTGCTGAGTGCGGTGGAAAGGGCAAGGCCGTATGATGCGAAGGTGTTGATTGAAGAAGCAATTGCCGGTAGCGAAGTCGGCTGTGCGCTACTGGGCAGCGGTAACGATTTAATGACCGGCGAGGTCGACCAAATTTGTCTATCGCATGGTTTTTTCAGAATCCATCAGGAGGATCAGCCGGAAAAGGGTTCCGAAAATGCTACCGTCATCGTTCCTGCCGCCATTTCGGCAACGGCGCGCCGGCGTGTTCAAAAGACGGCAAAAGCCGTCTATCGCGCCCTGGGATGCAGGGGGCTGGCGCGGGTGGATCTGTTTCTGAAAGCAGATGGGACAGTCATCCTGAACGAGGTAAATACGTTGCCCGGCATGACCACGTGCAGCCGTTATCCGCGAATGATGGCGGCCGCAGGTTTACCGTTTGCCGAAGTGATCGACCGGATCGTATCATTGACATTGAAAGGAGTAGGGCGATGAAAGATGACTTTGTTTTTGTCGACGAGTGTGTACCCGGCATCCGCTGGGATGCGAAATATGCTACATGGGATAATTTTACCGGTAAACCGGTGGCCGGCTATACAGTCAATCGAATTGTCGGTACGCGGGTTTTGGGCGCAGCCCTGAAAGATGCACAGGCCAAGGCCGCATCCCTTGGCTTTGGTTTGCTTCTTTGGGATGGGTATCGCCCGCAACGTGCCGTCGATGACTTTCTGCGCTGGTCAAAACAGCCGGAAGACGGCTGGACAAAACGAAAACACTATCCGCATATTGATAAATCCATGATCGTTGCCAAAGGCTATGTGGCCACTCAGTCGGCCCACAGTCGGGGCAGCGCTATTGACTTAACGCTTTATCATTTAGCTGACGGGACACTCGCGCCAATGGGCGGCGACTTTGATTTGATGGATTCAGTCTCACATCACGGTGCAAAAGGAATCACACCGGTCGAAACGGGAAACCGTCAATGCCTTTGTTCGATCATGGCGGCCTGCGGGTTTGCTCCCTACGAATGCGAGTGGTGGCATTATACACTGAAACACGAACCTTTTCCAAATACTTATTTTAATTTTCCCATCGCGTAGTTGTCGAACCAGCCATAAATGGATAAAAATGTAAATCTTTTAAAAAGTCAAGCAACCTTGTCTTACAATAATGCTTCAGGTTTCGGGTTAAGAGACGGTTTACAGTGCTTCAGAACTGTTCACTGTCCAGTGCTATAATCAACAAATTCATGACAACGGCGGTGAAGTGAGTGCGCATGCCGATTATAATGTTTATGATCTTTTCGCTGACCTGGTTTATCAGTACTTGGCCATTCTTGATTCCCTACTATTGGCAACTGACTGTGCAAAGTAAAAAAATGGACGATAAACTGCCAATTGGCCATTTTATGGCTGTATCTTTCTTTGTGTATTACCTTACCGGCGTGCTGAGTTTTACACAAATTCCTTCCATAAACGATATTGTTGGCATCATCGCCGCAAAAGGTCCGGCTATTGCGCCGGGTGAGCTGAATCTGTTTCCGTTCCGCTGGCTTACAGGAGGTATTCGTCCATATTTAGAAAATATCGTCCTGTTTATACCGCTTGGCGTGCTGCTTCCCTGTATTTGGGAAAAGTACGCAGGGTTATGGAAAACGGCATTATCCGGCCTGACCTTTTCACTGCTCATCGAACTGAGCCAATTGTTCAATCAACGGGTGACGGATATCGATGATCTACTGATGAATACGCTGGGGGCGGTAATCGGCTGGGGCATTTTTCGACTGCTGAACGGACAGTTAGCAAAACTGCAGAGCAGGATCTGCGTCCTACATGCCGATCGCCAAAAAATGCCTCTGCTCTTGCGTGAAGAAGCACGTTTTTATATGGCCGGCGCCTTTGCCGGATTGTCCTTGGTATATGATCCGTTTTTCGGACCGTTAGTGCATGCCCTACTGGCAAGCTAACCGATTGAAGCGGATTAGGTGTCTCCTGCTTGTTTTTGCGGAAGCACGACCGTAAAGACGGTCTTTTCCGAATTGCTTTGCGCGGAAATCGTGCCTTGGTGCGCGTTGACGATTTCTTTGGCAATCGCCAACCCCAACCCGGCACCGCCAGTATGAGTCGAGCGGGAAGTATCCAGCCGAAAAAAGCGCTCGAAGATCGTACCCAGTTTGTCGCGGGGGATCGGTGTCCCGTGATTCGTAAACGTAATCACGACAGTTTTGTCCCGCTGCTGAGCGGCAATGGCAATGATGCTGTTGTCATCGCTATAAGCGATTGCGTTTTTCAGAATATTATTAAACACACGGGCCAATTTGTCGGCGTCTCCCCACAGCGTGAGCCCGTCCGGCACGCTAACCGATACCCGTTTGCCTTGTGGTGCCAGCATCGGATAGAATTCATCGGCCATCTGCTGAAGCATGAACCGCAGATTGATTTTTTCCTTATTTAACACAATGGTTTGCAGATTAAAACGGGTGATTGCAAAGAACTCATCAATCAGCTGCTCCAATCGATACGCTTTTTCCAACGTAATGCCGACATATTTCGCTTTCTGCTTGGGAGGCATATCCGGTGCTTCATTCAGCAGACTTAAGTAACCGATCACGGAGGTCAGCGGTGTCTTGATATCGTGAGCCAAGTAAACAACCAAATCATTTTTGCGCTGTTCGGCCTCAAGTACGGCTTGTTTTTGCTTTTCCAAGTTGTTTTTGATCTGATTAAGTTTTTTTTCCATGAAATCCAATTCCGGCGATAAGGTAATTTCATTGTCGGATTCCTTCGCCAGTTTGTCCATTCCGGCACTGACTTCATCGAAATAGTTTGTAAACCGGGATAGCGAAAATCGCAGCAAAATAATGAAGAAAATGAAAATCACAATGAAGGTCATTGCTTCGATATGATTAAGAAAGAGCGAATGAGTCATCATTACCGCGGCTCGGTCAGGTAAATGAATCGTCCGTAAAAAATCTACAATGCTATCGCTAACATTGAAGTATTTTTGAATGACAAGACGCAGAAAGATCACTGTTGCCGCCGCGACCAGAATGATCAGCAACATTTGCAGAAATATTTTCCTTGTTAATTTCGAGTAATCATTTTTTCGCTTATTATTCAATTTTATAGCCGACTCCCCACACCGTTTTGATATATTGCGGATGTTCCGCGCGGTCGTGCATCTTTTCCCTTAGATGGCGAATATGAACCATGACCGTATTATTGCTATTGGTAAAATATTTGTCTCCCCATACTTGATGGAATAATGCTTCCGAACTGACGACTCGGCCGCGGTGGGAACAAAGCACCCAAAGAATGGAAAACTCTGTCGGCGTGAGCGACAGTTTTTTCTCATTGAGCGTACATTCATGGGTATCTATGTCCAAGACTAAGCCGGAAAAGGCAATGACGTGTTCCTCCTGGGGTGGCTCCGCGGCATTATATTTGGTAAATCGCCGCAGCTGCGCTTTCACGCGGGCAATAAGTTCCAAAGGATGAAATGGTTTCGTGATATAGTCGTCTGCACCTAATGTCAATCCGGTAATCTTATCGATTTCTTCTTCTTTGGCCGTCAGCATGATCACCGGGAAATTATGTTTTTCACGGATTTGCCGGCAGATCGCAAAACCATCGACATCGGGAAGCATGACATCCAAAATGGCGAGGTCCAGCTTTTCATGCTCAATGCAGTTCAGCGCGTCCTTGCCGTTATAAAATTTAAAGATATTATAATTCTCATTTTGCAAATAGACTTCAACCAAATCGGCAATTGCTTGTTCATCGTCCACGATTAGAATCGTTGCCGTCAAAAGCACCATCTTCCTTCTTTTATGCACATATCTCCATCATTGTTATATCGCACAGCAAACATTCATTTGGTTGCTTTTTGCTGATAAAAATCTTAAGATTTTCTGAATATCGCGGGATGATTGCTTTTTACCCATAAAGGGCGTTCATAAACCCATGCCGATTGGGATACACAGGATATATCGATGCTGTGCGACCGTATCAAATCACGCAAAAATCGCACCTAAGTTGGCGATCGAAACCGCGTACTTCAGCAATCGTTTACACACACTTTTATATTGGAGGTCCCGCCTATCCCTAAATATTAACCTTAATCCAGTTATCTAAATCAGTAAGGTCATAGGACTTTTCTATTTGAGCTAATAGCGATCCTAATGTGATTGATGTCATCGTTGATTTAAGCGTGTTTTCAATATTATCCATTGCCTTGGAAACCGCACACTTTTGCAGTTCAGCTTTGTCCTGATTTAAGAACTTCGTCAGTAAGTTCTGGCTGGCAAACACTTTGCCGCGCCCCTCAATGGCCACAAAGATTTTATAGAAATCAATCTCTGCGAGCGGCATAGCGAGCGAAAAACCTCCGGATTTACCAGGTGATGACTTAACGAGCCCTTCGTTTACCAATGCTTTAATGGTTTTCTTGAAATAAGAGTGAGAAACGCCCAGCCGTTCACTAAGGGCGAACGAGTTAATCGTCTTATTCTCTGGCAATCTTGCCAAAATTAATAACGTATAAATCGACTGTTCCCAACCTGATGAAATTTTCATTTGCTATTCCTCCAAAACAGTATTAATACTGTCTCTTATACACATCTCCGAGCCCACGAGACCCTAAGACATC